>CAYQRR010000032.1:0-14469 GCA_964419635.1 uncultured Chitinophaga sp.
CACCGTCTAATGCTATTGTGGGTCATGCTGCCGGGGTGCCATTTAATGTCTTGCTGCAAGAAGGACAAACCTACTCGGCTACAGCCGCCAGTGGATTGGCTGCGCAACATTTACAAGGTTCCAGGGTAACATCCAATAATCCCATTGCCATTACTGTTAAAGACGATTTGCTGAACGGGGCTCCTTTTGGCGGCTGCTCCGATTTGGGTGGCGACCAAATTGTACCGGTCAATTTACTGGGCACCGAATACATTGCTATGAGCGGTTTCCTGAATGCACCCGGTGACCAATTGTTTATTACCGCTACACAAAACGGAACATCCATTACCAAGAACGGAGTACTGGTAACCACTATCAATGCCGGACAAACGTATCAACTGCCCATAGCGGGGGCTTCTGCTTATGTGCAGACAAGTGCTCCGGCTTATGTTTGGCAAATGAGTGGCTTTGGTTGCGAAATAGGTATGGACCTCATTCCGCCCATCGTTTGCACAGGTGGGTTTTCGGTTTCAATTACCCGCTCCACTACCGAAGATTTGTATGTGAACGTAATGGTACAAAATGGCGGACAGGGAAATTTCACCGTCAACGGAAGCAATGCAGTCATCACAGCGGGTATGTTTACGCCCGTACCCGGCACGGCTGGGCAATGGCTGAGTGCGCAGGTGTCGCTGCCGGTGGCACAGTACCCACAAAACACATCCATCTCTATCAATAATTCTACTTCGCTGTTTCATCTAGGTGTAATTCACGGTTCGGGAAGTAGCGGAACACGTTTTGGTTACTTCAGCAACTTCGCCAAGTTTGAAGTAAATGCCGTGGCAGCTGCGCCCAGTATATGTGCCGGCTCGGGCCTGCAGCTCAATGCGGATTCTATTCCACTGGCAGTTTATTCCTGGACGGGGCCTTCCGGCTTTTCGTCTGCGCTGCAAAATCCGTATATCTCCAGTGCATCGCTTGGCAATTCTGGCGATTATATACTCTCGGCTAATGTGCTCGGCTGCGCCAGTAATGCCGATACCGTGAACGTGCAGGTGCTTAACTGTTTCCCCGATTCTGATAATGACGGAATTACAGACGAATACGACATTGATGATGACAATGACGGCCTGCCCGATGTAGTGGAATGTGGCAACGGCACCCTGCAAAATCTGATTGTGAACGGAAGTTTTGAGCAGCCTATCATTGCAGGAACGAATGTGGGTTATTACACCCAATCGAATGTGCCGGGTTGGCTCACAACCTCTACGGACACTACGATTGAACTCTGGGGCAATAATTTTAATGGCGTACCGGCTTATGCCGGCAATCAACATGCCGAAATAAACTACACACAAATGAGCGCCCTCTATCAAGATGTGGCCACTACACCGGGCAGCATTCTGGTCTGGTATTTTGCGCATCGCGGAAGGTCCGGTATTGATGTGATGCAGCTGCGCATCGGTGCACCGGGCAACACCCAGCAACAAGGTCAGTTCAGCACCAACAACACGACCTGGAATGTGTTTAGTGGCAGTTACATTGTGCCGGCCGGTCAAACCAGTACCCGCTTCGAATTTCAGGCAATTAGCACCGCCAGCGGAAGCCCTGCAGCCGGTAATTTTATTGATGATGTGGCTTTTTATGATGTGCTCTGCACCGCAGATAATGACGGAGACGGAGTGCCTAACTCACTTGACTTAGACTCGGACAACGATGGCATTTATGATGTAGTAGAAGCCGGACACACCACCGCGGATGCTAACAATGATGGCAGGATTGACGGTGTAAATGCCAGCTTCGGACAAAACGGATTACACACTTCACTGGAAATAACGGACAACATCAGCACCGGCATTACCTACACCGTAGACAACACCGATGGAAACGGAGCCTATGATTTCTTATCGCTGAACAGTGATGGCGACACCTGTTTCGATGTGATTGAGGCCGGCTATGTTCCTCTATTAAATGATGCTGATGGCATACTGGGAGCGGGCGCACCTACTGTAAACGCAAATGGTGTAGTGCAAGGGGCCGGTGGTTACACTACTCCGCTTAACAGCACCGGCACCACTCCCGATTTTCAGAATGCCGCCTACAATGGATGCAAATGCTCGCTTGTTTTTAACACCACGGTGGATACGGCTGTGTGCCAGGGCACCGTATATACCCTGCCCGATGGTAGCACCACCACTGCCACCGGCATTTATATAGATACACTCCTCACCATCCCCTTGAATTGCGATAGCATCATTACAACCAACCTGACGGTGAATCCGAATTATGCCTATTCGGCAAATCCGATCATTTGCCCGAATGCAAGCTACACCTTGCCGGGCGGAAGTATCGTAAACGCGAGCGGTGTATATGTTGATAGCTTAATCAGCTCCACCGGATGCGATAGCATCATTACAACCAACCTCACGGTAGGTTCATTTGTGGTAGATGCCGGACCGAATCTGCATCTCTGCCTGGGAGACTCTGCTCAACTGAACGCCACCGGAGGTTTAATTTACACTTGGACACCGGCTACGGGTTTAAGCGGTACCGGCATCGCCAACCCCAAAGCAAGCCCCACCACTACAACCACTTACACCGTTTCCACCCAAGTGGAAGTTGGCAATGCCATAGTGAATGGAGATTTCAGCAGTGGCAACACAGGCTTCACTTCTTCTTATGCTTACACCACCCCTCCCAATACCAGCGAAGGTCAATACTGGGTAAGCACGAATGCGCAAGTGTGGAATGGCGGCATGGCTCCTTGTGGCGACCACAGTTCGGGCAGCGGCAATATGCTGTTGGTGAATGGCGCCACCACTGCTAATGTTACCATCTGGTGCCAGACGGTACCGGTAGAGCCCAACAGCGACTATGCTTTCAGCACCTGGCTGGCTTCACTTACCGCAGGCAATCCCGCGCAACTGCAGTTTTCTATCAACGGCAATTTGCTGGGGTCCGTATTCACGGCCTCCAACACCACTTGTGTGTGGCAGCCGTTTTACACCACCTGGAATTCCGGTAGCAATACCTCCGCCAACATTTGCATTGTAAACCAGAATACGATAGCCAGTGCCAATGATTTTGCAATAGATGACATTTCGTTTGCGTTGCTTTGCACCGGCACCGATACCGTTACAGTGACGGTGCACAATCCTACTACAACCATTATTGACACCTCCATATGCAATGGTGTTAGCTACACCTTCCCGCTCGGAAATACCTCTATCATAACGGCTAATGACACCGCACTGTTGAGCGACCAGTATGGCTGCGACAGCACCGTTATCACACACCTGACCGTAAACCCCACACCCGTGACCAATGTATCCGATACCATCTGTGCGAACGAAACATATACGCTGCCTTCGGGTAGCGTGGTAAACACCACGGGGGTTTATTATGATACACTTTCTACTTCGTTCGGATGTGATAGTGTGATTATTACCGACTTAAGAGTAAATTCTTTATCTGCCACTTCTGTTTCAGATACTATTTGTTCGGGCGATGCGTATACGCTGCCCAATGGAAATGTTGTTGCTACGTCCGGGGTGTATCCGGTTACCTTATCGAACCAATTTGGTTGCGATAGTGTGGTCACCACTGCGCTTACTGTAATTCAGATAACGCTTAGTACCACGGTAACGGATGTTACTTGCTGGGGAAATGGTGATGGAAGCCTTAGCGGTACGGCTGGCAATGGCGTTTTGCCCTACCAGTATGATTTGCAACAAGGAGGAAATTCCATTGACAACAACAGCACCGGAATCTTCCAAACTTTGGTTGGTGGCAGCTACACTGTAATCGCTACAGACGATTTTGGATGCACCGCTACAACCAACGCCAACATTAACGAACCCCCTTTGCTGCAAACTGCGTTTACCGTTCAAGACGTGAGCTGCTTTGGCCAACAGGATGGCACCATAAACCTTTCGGCCACCGGTGGCACACCCGGATACACCTACTCACTCAGCTCGGGCAGTGTTAACAGCTCCGGCAATTTTGATGCTTTACCGGCCGGCAATTATACCTATACCGTTACCGATGCTAATGGATGCACAGACTCTGCAATAGTGCAAATTACAGAGCCGGCACAGGTGATGGTGTCGGTGGTTCCCGATAGCGTAGTACTCCATTTGGGCGAAAGCACACAACTAAGCGCCAGCAGCAATTATGCCACGGCTAATTATAACTGGAACCCCTCCTCCGGTTTAAGTTGTGCCGATTGCAGCAACCCTACCGTTACGCTTTATAATTCACTTACCTACCGGTTAACGGTAACGGTCGATATCAACGGGAAGAGTTGCTACGCATACGCGCAAGTGCCGGTAACCGTGATAAAAAATTATGACCTGTTTATTCCCAATGTGTTTACCCCCAACGGAGATGGCGCCAACGATGTATTTCAGCTTTTGGGTAATTTACCTGCGTTGAAGTTTATAGAGATGCGGATATTCAATCGCACAGGCGAAAAAGTGTTTGAAAGCAACAACATCTACTTTACCTGGGACGGTAGTTACAAAGGCAAAATGCTGGAACCGCAAGCGTTAGTGTACACCTTAAACGCAGTGTTTATCGATAACCATAGCGAAGAGCTCTTTAAGGGCAGCATCACTCTATTGCGCTAAAAAAATGAATCGCTTATAGTGTCAGCGAGCACACCACCGGACAATGGTCGCTGTGCTTTATCTGCTGCAACATCTGAGACGACACGAGATTTTTCTCCAGATTTTTGGTGGCAGCAATATAATCAATGCGCCAGCCCTTATTGTTGGCCCTTGAGTTGGCCCTAAAGCTCCACCAACTGTATTCGTGCGCCTGTTGTGGATGAAAAAACCGGAACGTATCTATAAAGCCGGAGTTAAAATACTTTTCCATCCAGGCGCGCTCTTCAGGTTTAAACCCCGAAGCATCTTTGTTACTTATTGGATTGTGAATGTCTATTTCGCGATGGCAAATATTGTAATCGCCACACACCAGTATTTTGCTGCGTGTTTTTTGCAAGTCGTGTATATAGCCAAAGAAAAAATCGAGATAATTCATTTTCACCTCTTGCCGTTCGTCTCCGGTGGTGCCACTCGGAAAGTACGCACTCATAATACTTACTTCTCCTATATCTATCCGCAGGTTTCTTCCCTCCGCATCATAGGTTTTGTTGCCGGTGCCCTCCACCACCCGGTCGGGTTTAATTTTTGAAAATACCGCTACGCCACTGTACCCTTTTTTTTCGGCCGGAAAAATATATGTGTGATAGCCCAATGCCTCAAAAGGGGCGGGGTCAAAATCAGTGCGCGAGACTTTAATTTCCTGCAGGCAAAGCACATCCGGATTTTCCTGCGCAAGCCACTCGGCAAGGCCTTTGCTAAGTGCGCTTCGAATCCCGTTTACATTATAGCTGATGATTTTTAGTTGCGCCATGGTTATGTGATTTTTAAAAACTAAAAAGCCACCGCAGTGTGGGTGGCTTTTAGGTATAAGCGAATGATTTATTTACCGTAATAAAACTCTTCGTTGCCCAAGCGGAGTTTCAGATTGTTTTTATCTATATCCAGAATGCGGAAAATACGGGCATCGTTAGTGGTACCATCGCGCAGTTGCAAATCTTCATCGCTGTTAATCAACTGCCACTCGCCTGTGGTCAGGTGAGGAATAATGGTGGTATCGATATAATTCAGGGTATCGGTATTGATCACATACACCATATTCACGCTATCGTAGCCCAGGGTATCGGTGAGGATGGCGCTGCCGGGTGTAAGGACAAATTCGCTGTAGCTTTCACTGTAGAAATTGTTCTCATCCAGCGACAGCTCAAATCCGCGGAAAGTAGTATCAAAATAAAGTGTACGGTCTTGGCCATCGAACAGATAGCGGTCCATTTTCCAGGTGCCTACCAGTTTTTTCAGAAAGGCTTTTTTATTGCACGAAGCCAAAGTAAGCGTAAGCGCCAAAGCGATAAAGAAGTATTTTTTCACGAGTGGTTTTTTTTTGTTGGATAAAATTATTCGGGTGTTTTGCTCAAATACAGTTGCGAAGTATCGTTGCGCAACTGTACATGCGTTTTGGTGAGATTAAAAATGGTGAACTCGCGCTTTAGTGTTTTGGTGGTGCTGTCGCTTAAATCCAGATACTGATTCTCCAGCACAATTTTTTCCAGATTATCCTCAAAGGAATAGGTGCCGCTGATGTTCACACTATCGGGGTTGGTATAAAACTCCGAAAAAGTTCCGGCATCGCTGAAGGTGATGGTGTAGTTCGGATACCGGCTTTGAAAAACGGAGGTTTTGTCGGTGTTATATAACAGGTACTTGTAGAGCGTCCATTCACCGTTCAGGTTGTCTTTGTATACTTTTTCTTTGTTGCAACCGGCTACCACCAGTACTATCACCAGCATCATTACTATTTTCTTCATCGTTGTAAACTTTAAGCCGAAAATAAAAAAGGTTTCCAATCAGAATGAGACTCTTCTCAGCTACATCTTTAAAATCTTCTCCGCTGCGCGTTTCAGGGTTTCATCTTCTTTGGCAAAACAAAACCGGATAACGCTGTTATCTATCTGATGCCGGTAAAAAACCGACACCGGTATAGCCGCCACGCCAAAATCTTTGGTCATTCTGCGGGTAAAATCAATGTCGCGTTCTTCGGATATTCGGGCATAGGACACCAATTGAAAATAAGTGCCATCGCACTTGAGCGCTTTAAACCTGGAAGACTGAATGGCGCGCTGAAAATAGTCGCGCTTCCGCTGATAAAAAGCATGCAGCTCCAGATATAAATCTTTGATGGGCAAAATGTCTGTCATGGCTGCCTGCGCCACCGAGTTTACGCTGAACACATTAAACTGATGCACTTTTCTGAACTCGCGCATCAGGTTTTCCGGGGCTATGCAGTAGCCTACCTTCCAGCCTGTGGTGTGGTATGTTTTGCCAAAAGAAGAAACCACAAAGGCGCGCTCGGCCAGCTTAGGGTAGCGCAAGAGGCTACAATGCTGCTGTCCGTCAAACACAATATGCTCATACACCTCATCGCTCAGCAAGATAATATCTGTTTCGCGGGTCAGCTTTTCCAGCTGCTGAAAATCGCCCTCCTGCAAAATGGTGCCTGTGGGGTTGTGGGGCGTGTTAACAATAATCATCTTGGTGCGCTGCGTCACTATTCGCTTTACCTTCTGCCAGTCTACTTTATAATCGGGTGCTTCCAGGTCATAGAAAATAGCCTTGCCTCCGGCCAGCTCAATAGCCGGGGCGTAAGAATCATAGGCCGGGGCAAACAGAATCACCTCATCATTCTCGCGTATCACCGACATAATTGCCGTAAAAATAGCTTGTGTGGCTCCGGCTGTTACCGTTACCTCGGTGTCGGGGTTCACCTGTGTGCTGTAAAGGGCCTCCGTTTTTTCGGCTATGCGCTCGCGCAGCAACAGGTTTCCGGCCATAGGTGCATACTGGTTGTGGCCGCTGCGCATGGCCTGTGTAACAGCCTCCACCAGCTGCGGGTGCGGCTCAAAATCCGGAAAGCCCTGCGACAGGTTAATAGCGTTGTGCTCGCGGGCCAGCGCACTCATCACTGTAAAAATGGTGGTGCCGGTATTCGGTAATTTAGAATGAAGCGCCAGTGGGTAGTTCATGGGTCAATCGGGCCTTGCGGCTCACTTCAGGGGGTTTACAAATAATCACAAATACTTATCCAGGTCCGTCACCTTCAAATCAAGGGTTATCTGCTTCAGCTCCTGCTCTTTTTCTTTTTCGCATATCAGCAACACATCACCGGTATCCACCACACAGTAGCCATCCAGGCCTTGCAGCACCACCAGTTTATCGGCCGGCACCATCACCATATTGTGGGCTGCGTCATAGATTTTTACGTTTTGGCCGGTGACTGCGTTGCCCAGGTAATCGTGCTCAAAAATTTCGTATAAGCCATCCCAGCTGCCAATGTCGCTCCAGCCAAACTGGGCCGGGATGGTAAACACGTTTTCGGCCTTTTCCATCACGCCATAATCTATAGAAATGTTGGTGCACTGCGAATATGCGCGCTCCAAAAAACGGGCTTCGCTCGGCTGCCCATAGTGGTGCTGCCCCTCGCGAAAGGCCTCGGCCACCTCCGGCAAATGCTTCACTACTGCCCGCAGCAGCGTCTTGGCTTTCCAGATAAACATGCCACTATTCCACAAAAAATCTCCGCTCTTCAAAAACGTGCGCGCTATCTCCAGGTTCGGCTTTTCGGTAAAGGTTTTTACCCGAAAAAAGCCCCCCTGCGCCCCCTCTTCTTCATATTGAATGTAGCCATAGCCCGTTGCCGGCTTGGTGGGTTTAATGCCGATGGTGACCAGGTATGTATTGTCGCTCACAAATTCCATGGCCTGCTGTATCACTGCCAGACATTTGGCTTCGTCTAGTATCAAGTGATCGCTGGGCGACACAATCACCGTGGCGCTTTTGTCTTTGGCATAAATTTTATCGCAGACATACGTAATGCAGGGGGCGGTGTTTCTGCGCTGCGGCTCTTTCAATATTTGCTCATCGCTCAGCTGCGGCAGCTGTTCTTTGGTGAGCGCTTCATATTCTTCATTGATAATAACGTAGATGTTTTCGGCTGGCAGAATCTTCAAGTACCGCTCATAAGTCATTTGCAACAGGGTTTTGCCGGTATTCAGCAAATCCAGAAACTGCTTCGGTTTAGCGGTCCGGCTGATGGGCCAAAAACGACTTCCGATACCTCCCGCCATGATTGCAACATAGGTGTTGCTCATCGTCCAAATTAAGTTTTGTTAGAAAAAGGCTGCAAAAGTAAGAATCGCTAAAAGCTTTTGAAGTTGTTTATAGATTCGCCCTCCTTTTTTTAAAAACTATTTTTAAATTGTTTCGGATAAAACGAGGGCGGGGGGCAGTTCACACGAATCAATAAATCAGGCATTATGGCAGTGGCAGAAAAAAAGCTCAACGAAGCGCTTCAGGAATATTTCGGGTTCAATAAATTTAAAGGCAATCAGGAAAAAATAATCCACAGCCTGCTTGATGGCAAGGACACTTTTGTAATTATGCCCACCGGGGGCGGCAAGAGTCTCTGCTACCAATTGCCGGCTATTATGAGCGAGGGGGTGGCCATCATCATTTCGCCCCTTATTGCCCTCATGAAAAACCAGGTAGACCTGGTGCGCAATTACTCTGAAAGAGACAGCATTGCCCACTTTTTAAACTCTTCACTTAACAAAACCGAGCGTACCGCGGTTATTAAAGACATCAAAAGCGGCATTACCAAAATGCTGTATGTGGCCCCTGAAACCCTTACCAAACAAGACACCGTAGACCTCTTTAAAGAAGTAAAGGTGAGTTTCATTGCCATTGACGAGGCGCACTGCATTAGCGAATGGGGCCACGATTTTAGGCCCGAATACAGACGCATCCGCGAAATTATCAATGCCATTAAGCAAGATTTTCCACTCATTGCCCTCACCGCCACCGCCACCCCCAAGGTGCAGAGTGATATTGTGAAAACCCTGGAGCTTCGTAAGCCCAACACTTACATCTCGTCCTTCAACCGGCCCAACCTTTTTTACGAGATCCGGCCCAAAAAAACCCCTCAGCTCGCCATCAAAAACATGGTGCAGTTTATTAAGCAGCACAACGGCAAAAGCGGTATTGTGTATGTTATTAACCGCAAAACTGCCGATGACCTGTCGCAGGTGCTGCGCGCCAATGGCATTAAGGCGGGCGCTTATCATGCCGGGCTCGATGGTAAAGTGCGCACCCAAACCCAGGACGCCTTTTTGATGGAAGACCTGGATGTGATAGTAGCCACCATTGCCTTTGGCATGGGCATCGATAAGCCCGACATCCGCTTTGTGATTCACTACGATGTGCCCAAGTCTATCGAAAACTATTACCAGGAAACCGGGCGGGCAGGGCGCGATGGCCTCGATGGCGAATGCATAGTCTATTTCTCCTACAAAGACATTGGCAAACTCGAAAAACTCCTCCGCGACAAAACCGTGGCCGAGCGCGAGCGCAATATTCAACTCATCAACGAAAGTGTGGCCTACATCGAAAGTGCCGAATGCCGCAGAAAATTCCTCCTCCACTATTTTGGCGAAGACTTTCATCAGAAAGACTGCAACAAAATGTGCGACAACTGCAAAAACCCGAAAGAAAAAGTTGACGTAACCTCCGACACCAAGCTGGTAATAGAATCGGTAAAGGCCCTTAAAGAAAACCACGATCTGCCCTACATGGTCAAGTTCATTATGGGCAAAAAAGTGAAAGAACTCACCGATTTTAAATACGACAAAAACCCACTCTTCGGCAAAGGGGCCGACAAAGACGAAAGCCACTGGAATTCCGTTATCCGCTCGGCCATGATGCTCGGCCTTATCGACAAAGACATTGAAAAATACGGCCTGCTCAAGCTCAATGCCAAGAGCACCGCCTTTATAAAAAAACCCACTCCGGTTAAAATCTCCATCAACCACGATTTTCAGGATGATGGCAGCGATGTAGTGGTAGAAGATGGCTCGGCCAACCGGGGCGTGCTCGATCCCACCATGCTAAACATGCTTAAAGACCTGCAAAGAAAAGTAGGCAAAGAACTAAACCTGCCCCCTTATGTCATTTTCCAAGAAACATCGCTGGAGGAAATGGCTACCAAATACCCCATTACCGTAGACGAACTCCTCAATATCGGTGGCGTGAGCAAAGGAAAAGCCGACCGATACGGCAAGCGCTTTGTCGACATGATTAAAAAATATGTAGAGGAAAACGAAATTGACCGCCCCACCGACTTTGTGGTGAAGGGAGTGGTGAACAAAAGCCTTGATAAGGTGCGCATCATTCAATCTATCGACAAGCGCATTTCCATCGAAGAAATTGCCAAACTCCTTGGCATGAAACGCCAGCAGGTGATAGATGAAATGGAAGCCATTGTGCACTCCGGCACCAAGGTCAACATCGACTATTACCTTAACGAAATAATGGACGAAGACCTTATTCACGACATCTATGAATATTTCCGCGGTGCCGAAAGCGACTCGCTGGACGATGCCTACGAAGAGTTTAAAAATGATGATGTGGATGTAGAAAATCTACAGTTGGTGCGCCTCAAGTTTATGAGCGAACTGGCCAACTAAAGCCTCTTGCTGCCACACTTTATCGATGGTATTTATCACACCACTTTGGTGCGACTCGGTTTTTTTGATACCCTCGTATTCATTATTTATCTAAATCCATTTTTTATGAAGAAATTTTTTACTCTTTCTCTTTTCTGCCTCGCTTTGTTTACCATGCTTACCAGCGGCCTGCTGGACGACAACGGCAAAGCAGGCTACACCAATTCACCGGGCGAAAACAACTGTACCACCAACTGCCACAATACCTTTGCGCTTAACTCCGGATCCGGATCGGTGAGCGTCAGCTCCGACATTCCGGGTAATGCTTATACTCCCGGTCAGCTCTATAACATCAGTCTCACCGTGGCACATCCCGGCCGGTCGCTCTTTGGCCTGGGTTTCGAGGCACTTAATAGTGCCAATACCAATGCCGGCACCCTTACAGCCGGCACAGGCAGCCAGATTAAAACAGCCGGCAACGGTCGCAAAAACATCACCCACCAGCTCAATGGCGGCACCGGCACCACCGATGCTCATACCTTCAACTTTACCTGGACGGCTCCTGCAGCCGGCACAGGTGATGTTACCTTTTACTACTCGGGCGTGGCCGCTAACGGTGCCAATGGCAATAAGCAAGATTATGTCTACAACAGCTCGCAGGTAATCACCGAATTTGTGGCTCCATCGGGCCTCTCCACCGTAGCCGGGGACGCGGCTGCCTTGTTGGTGTATCCCAACCCGGTGAACGATGCCTTCGCCATCCGTTACCAACTACAGCAAGCCGGGCCAGTGCACTGCGGTATTTACTCACTCCGTGGCCAACTGCTCCAATCGCTTGTGCATGACTACCGCAACGCAGGCCAGCACCAGGAAGCAGCCGCCCTTAGCCAACCACTACCATCCGGGATTTATCTCTTGCAGCTAACCAGCGGCACGCAATCGCAAACCACCCGCATCGTGGTGCAGTAGGCCCGCCACCGCCTAGCACAGATAGTTATACAGCAAAACCCTCCGATGTATCGGAGGGTTTTGTTGTTTTGGGGAAGGGTGTAAGAATATCATTCTCTAATCTGCTCCATGGGCCAAAAAACATTTTCGCGCCCAAAAACACGCTATAGTTTACATTCGCCACAGCAAACAACCAAGCCGGCCACCCATGCAGGATACCTACGAAATAAAGCTCCCTCAGTTTGAAGGTCCCTTCGACCTCTTGCTCTTTTTCATTGAACGAGATGAACTTGACATTTACGACATTCCCATCTCCAAAATAGCGCAAGACTTCCTCGACTACCTACACGGTATGGAGAACCTCAACATCGAGGTAGCGAGCGAGTTTATACTCGTAGCCGCCACCCTTATGCGCATTAAAGCAAAAATGCTGCTACCCCGCAAAGAAGTGGACCCAGAAACCGGCAAAGAAATAGACCCGCGCGAAGAACTCGTCAACCGCCTCATAGAATACAAGAAATTTAAAGAAGCCACTGAAGCCCTCCGCCTGCTGGAGCAAGACCGCCAAAACATTACCAAGCGCGGGAATGCCCTTCACGAAAACGAACAAATAGCAGCCCTCTTCGAAACCGAGTTTGAGATGCAGAGCCTCACCATGTTTCGCCTGCTCAAAGCCTTTCAGCACGTGCTCGACCGCGTAGCGCGCGAAAAAACCAAAGTGGTGCACACTGTAGAGTCGCCCCCTTACACCATGCAGGGCGAAAAAATGCTCATCATGGATAAACTCCGCATCGGTAGCAAAGCCACTTTTATTAGCATCTTTGAAGGAGTAGAAAACCGCGTGCATGCCGTGTTTGTATTCCTTTCCATTTTGGAGCTGGTGCAAGAACAACAAATACAAATTACTATTGGCGAAGGATACAACAACTTCTGGCTCCAAAAAACCGAAGCCACCGATAGCGGTGCACCGACCGAAGAAGCATAGGTAGCATTGGGTATGCAGGTCTCTTTTCCGCATCTTATACTATGCAGTGCCCGACCTTGTTGAAAAACAAACGGCCCCCGGCCCGTACCTTATGGGTATTTTAGCTCCATGAAAGCCGAATACAAAGTTTCTGAGATGGCCAAGGCGATGGGGGGCAGGGTGCTGGGCAAATCCAGAAAAGACTATACCCTGTCGGAGCTACTGACCGATAGCCGCAAACTGCAACATGCTGACCGCAGTTTGTTCTTTGCGCTCAGCGGCCAAAAGCTGGATGGCCATCATTACATTGACGAATTGTATAAGAAGGGAGTGCGTTGCTTTGTCATTACGCAAGACCTGCCGGTGGAGGCCTATCCCGAAGCCCTGTTTATCCGCGTGACACAGGCCGTGCCGGCTTTGCAAAAGCTGGCGGGCTATCACCGCAAATCGTTTTCGTTTCCCATCATCGCCATTACCGGCAGCAATGGCAAAACGGTGGTCAAAGAATGGCTCTATCAATTGCTGCACGAAGACTACAATATCGTACGCAGCCCCAAAAGCTTTAACTCGCAAATTGGTGTACCGCTTTCGCTCTGGAACATGAGCTCCGAAAACAACCTGGGCATTTTTGAGGCCGGTATCTCGGAGGCCGATGAAATGATTCGGCTCGAAAAAATGATTCAGCCCAACATGGGCATTTTCACCAATATAGGCGAAGCACACAGCGAAGGTTTTTTGAACGTAAAACACAAAGTGAAAGAAAAGCTGAAACTCTTTGTCAACTGCGATGTACTCATTTATTGTAAAGATTATGCCGACATCAACAATAGCATAGCTGAGGTTAACGCTCTGTCTAAAGGAGCCGATGAAACGGAGAACAAAATTAAAACCCTGTCGTGGAGCGTTGCGGGCGATGCCGATGTACAGGTGCTCAGCATTCTCAATAAAAACAACCACTCGTTTATATCGCTGCGCTACAAACACCAGGATCTTGATTTCGAAATTCCTTTTTCGGATAAGGCATCGGTCGAAAACGCCATTCACTGCGCCTGTGTGTTACTGTATCTGGGTTGTGATTTTTCGGTGCTGCGCGAACGCATGAAACACCTCTCGCGTATTGCGATGCGTTTAGAAATGCGCGATGCTGTAAACCACTGTTCGCTCATCAACGACAGCTATAACTCGGATCTGGGCTCACTTAAAATTGCCATAGATTTTTTAAAACAGCAAAATCAGCATCCTAAAAAAACAGTCATCCTTTCCGATATTCTGCAAAGCGGTCGAAGCGAAATGGATTTGTATGAAGAGGTGGCCGCCATCATGCAGCAAAATCAAATCGACCGCTTTATTGGCATTGGCACATCGCTGATGCGGCAAAAAAAACTGTTTGAAAAAAATACCGCCCTGCAACTGGAGTGCTACGAAAGCACCGAAGCGTTTATTCGCCATCTCGATGCGGCATCATTTCAAAACGAAGTTA
>CAYQRR010000033.1:0-881 GCA_964419635.1 uncultured Chitinophaga sp.
TATTGCCACTACGTTAAAAGAATATCGCCTTTGCTTTTACCTCAATCAGATTTTTGGCTGCGATTTTACCAAACTCCAAGACCATTGTTTTGAATCTAAAGACCGGACCCGCAAACATGTGTTTAGTGTACTAAAAGGTGAAGATGAAAACCTGCAGAACTGTTTTTTTGTTTTTTCCAACAAGAACTACGGAGAGTTTCTGGTAGAGGAGGCAAGCGAGTTTGATTACATACTGTCGGTAAAAGGGGCCGCTGAAGATGCTGAAATTGCTGCCTGGTGCGAACAGGTAAAAAACCTGTCCGATGTGTTGCTTTGCCGGCCGCTCCAATTAAAGAAAAACAAGAGTATGGAAAGATTGATTTATCAGGAAGAAAAATCGGTACAGAGACTAGCCAAACCTAAACGGATGATACCATGAAAGTAAGAGTTAATAAAACCAAGATAATAGCCACCTATGGACCGGCTTGCAGCGATATTGCTGTAATGACAGAAATGGTGCGCAATGGATTGGATGTTTTTCGTTTCAATATGAGCCATGGCAACCATGAGTTTCATTTAGAGGGTTTCAAGAAAGTGCGACAGATTAATGAAGAACACAATCTGAATGTGGCTATACTTTGCGATTTGCAGGGGCCCAAGATAAGGCTGGGTCTTGTTCGCGATAATATGGAAGTGCTCGAAGCAGGTCGCGAAGTAGAAATTACTAATAAAGAATGTGTGAGCACATTCAAAAAGTTATTTATCAGCTATCCTCATTTGCCAAAGGAAGTGGAAATCGGGGACGCCATATTGATTGACGATGGTAAGATAGAACTGAAAGTGCTGGAGACTAATCGAAAGGACAAAATCAGAGCACTTGTAGTGTCCGGTGGCAAAATCAG
>CAYQRR010000033.1:891-5784 GCA_964419635.1 uncultured Chitinophaga sp.
ATACAAAAACTTCGGTGCCAGCACTTACCGAGAAAGATAAACGCGATTTAAAATTTGCAGTAGCCAACGGAGCCAATTGGATTGCGCTTTCTTTCGTTCGTTCACCCAAAGATGTAATCAGCCTGAAGAGCATCATCGGAAAGAAAAATTCTTACATGAAGGTGATGGCTAAAATTGAGAAGCCGGAAGCTTTGTTGGAAATTGATGAAATCATAAAAGTGGCCGATGGTATTATGATAGCGCGGGGCGATTTAGCCGTAGAAGTGCCACAAGAAAGAATGCCGCTGATTCAAAAAGATATAATCAAGCGTTGTATAAAATATGCTAAGCCGGTGGTGGTGGCTACGCAGATGATGGACAGCATGATTGAAAATGCTAACCCCACCCGTGCAGAAATTACCGATGTGGCCAATGCTGTGTTGGATGGTACCGATGCCGTAATGCTGAGCGGTGAAACTTCTACCGGTAAGCATCCGGTAAAGGTGATTCAGGTAATGGAAAAAATATTGAGCAACATTGAGCATACTAATCTGATTTACAACAAGGAGCTGAAAGCACATCCCACCTCCGATTCGTTTATCAGTGATGCCATTTGCTATAATGCAGCGCGGATGAGTTCGGAATTATCTGCGCGAGCAATTATCGGAATGACTTTTTCGGGTTACACTGCGTTCATGCTCTCGAGTTACCGGCCTAAGGCGGATATATACATTTTTACCGAAAACAAGGACCTGCTAAATACGCTGAGTATGTGTTGGGGCGTTCGCGCATTTTTTTACGACAAATTTGTAGGCACCGATACTTCCATCCGCGATGTTATCAGAATTTTAAAAGACAATTCGGTGCTTAAATCGGGCGATTTAGCAGTAAACATTGGCAGCATGCCACTTGCTAACCGGGGCAAGGCCAATATGGTAAAGGTAACTTTGGTAGATTAATCAGATTTATACATTCACCGCAAAACTATATTCATGAAAACATCTTTGCTCTGCTTTTTTTCGCTCTTTTTTTCGGTTTTTGCTTCGGCACAAACCTGTCAGCCGGATACCACTGATTTTAATCTTTTCAGCATTACACAGGATAGTATTCCATGCATTATTCAATCAGAACCCTATTACTTTACCTCGTATTTTTATGTGCCCGATACATTTTTTGGCTATCAGGTTTTTTGGGCAAAGGTTACCGGTATCTCCGGCCTACCCAATGGTATTACCTATACCTGCGCTCCGCAAAATTGCCAGATACAAGCCGATGAGCACGGAGCAATTTGTATTTCCGGCACTACTACCGACACGGCCGGATTTTATAACGTAACTTTTAGTGGAATCATCAGCTCGAGTGCAGGTAATTTTACATTGGCTCAAATTGAAGGTTTTGGCGGCCCTCCTACCACATACACTTTTACGGTTAAAAATGCAGGAGAGTCATGTACCCAAGTTCCATCCTCCATTCGCCCTAACACGGCTCAGGAGTTTGTGGAGGTATACCCAAACCCGGGCCACGGAATATTTTATGTGGACTGGAAAAATATGGAAGCTACGGTGCATCGTGTGCAGGTGACCGATATATCAGGAACTACCATCGTACTGGAAAAAGAATCCGCCATAGGAAAGAAAAACATGATGTTGGACTTAACCGGATTTGCCTCCGGTATGTACCTTGTTCACATCAAAACAGATGCGGGCGATGTAGTGCGAAAAATTTCTTTGCTGTAAGCCCGCTAACCCCGGCTTACTTTTTTTCAAAAAATAAAATCTTAAAACAAGTATGATCAATGTTGCGCTATTAAAAGAAATCTGTGAAGTGCCCGGTGTGCCCGGCCACGAACAAAAAGTGCGTGAGTTAATTACACGCGAACTCACCGGCATTGCCGATGATATATCCGTTGACAACATGGGCAATTTGATTGCTGTTAAAAAAGGCAAGAGCAGTGATAAAAAAGTGATGGCTGCCGCCCACATGGACGAAATCGGGTTCATTGTTCATCATATTGACGATAACGGATTTTTGCGTTTTCATCCGTTAGGTGGCTTCGACCCCAAGACACTCACCTCTCAGCGGGTAGTAGTACATGGCCAAAAAGATGTAATAGGCGTAATGGGTTCAAAGCCGATACACTTAATGACTGCCGAGGAACGTGGTAAAAACCTCTCGTTGAACGATTATTTTATTGACCTCGGAATGAAAAAGGAGGAAGTCGTAAAAATAGTGCAGGTGGGCAATGTGGTTACCCGCGAGCGCGAACTCATTGAAATGGGCGACTGTGTTAATTGCAAGAGTATTGATAATCGTGTAGCTGTATTTATTTTAATAGAAACGCTGCGCGAACTCAAAGGCGTAGAAATTCCGTTTGACTTTTATGGTGTATTTACCGTGCAGGAAGAAGTAGGTATTCGTGGGGCGCAGGTGGCGGCCCACCACATTAATGCAGAGTTTAGTTTTTGTATCGATACCACTATTGCCTTCGATACGCCTGGTGCCAAACCGGAAGAATGTGTGACCAAATTGGGCGAGGGTGTGGCCATTAAAATAATGGCTTCATCTGCCATTTGCGATTACCGGATGGTAAAGTTTATGAAAGAGCAGGCCGATGCCGCAAAAATTAAGTGGCAGCCTGAATTGCTACCTGCCGGAGGTACCGATACTGCGGGCATGCAGCGTATGGCCACTTATGGCACCATTGCAGGGGCCGTTTCTATTCCTACCCGCCATATTCATTCCGTTATTGAAATGGCGCATAAGGAAGATATTAAAGGTAATATTGATTTGCTCCTACTTTGCTTGCGCAATCTCCATACTTACGACTGGAGTTTCAGATAAATAGACCAAAAGCCCCTCTGCAACCGGAGGGGCTTTTTCAATTTCATAATATGTGGAAAGAAGAAAACAATGCGCTCAAACAAAGCTTTTCGTTTGCTGATTTTTCGGAAGCTTTTGCTTTTATGACTCGTGTAGCCTTATTGGCCGAAAAGATGGACCACCATCCAGAGTGGAGTAATGTGTGGAATAGCGTAGAGATTACATTACGAACGCACAGCGCGGGTAACGTCATAACAGATAAAGACCGACAACTGGCCGCGGAAATTGATAAGTTAATTTAATGAAGAAGAACATTCTGTTTGTTTGTATCGAAAACAGTAACCGCAGTCAGATGGCTCAGGCATTTACTATTATTCATGGCGGTGAAACTGTGAATGCCTATAGTGCCGGTTCTAAACCTTCGGGAAAGATTAATCCTAAAGCGATAGCTGCGATGCAGGAGCTGGGCTACGATTTATCTAAACATGACTCAAAGTCTTTGGAAGATATCCCGAATGTGGAGTTTGAATACGCCATTACGATGGGTTGTGGCGATGAGTGTCCATATGTGCGAGCCAAACATCGCATGGATTGGAAGATACCTGACCCGCGAGATATGGATGTTGCCGCATTCCGGGATGTGCGCGATTTAATACAAGAAAAAATTAAAACACTTTTAAAAGATATTGGATCTTAATATATCCTGTTTGAAAATCCCGTAGCTTTTAACCTGTCACCTTACATCCGGTTGTATCGGTTGACGATTTTGCAAATGAAGCTTGTTGTTTATTCTTGAATTTCATTTCCCTTTTTCATGAGTTACCTTTTAGACTTTATAAAAACCTTTGATGATAAGGAGTGGGCGCAGTTTCGTTTACTGGACTTGGTTGGCAAAGAGGAATTGGTGCGTGATGCATTTGTTCGATATGCAACTTCGAAAAACTTCAACGAACAGAAATTGCCACCGGCCCTGGGGATTTCATCAGCGCATTTCGATAAGATAAATTCGATTCTACTTGATAAGGTAATTCACCAGTTATATGGCACCGATTATTTGCTGTCGCTCCGAAGCATTCTCCGAAAGGGATTAAGCCAACTTCTCTTGCATGAAATAAAAATAATGGAGCGCACTGTATTGAAATCAAAAGATAAGCAGCAACACACACGTTTTTATTTAGCGGCTTTTGAATCGCTGCGCGGCATGTTTCATCCGCACTACAACTCTAAGTTGACCGGCTTATATGGAAAAAAGTATCTGCATTCGCTTGGCGCCCAAAGAAAATTGACGGATGAAGTATATGTAGCGTTGGGCATTCATCAGTCAGATATGCTGGCACAAAGTGTGGCGTGTAACGAAGAAGGTTTTCGGCCTAAAGCGTTTTCAGTTTTAAAGCTGTGGGAAAAGAAACTCAGGCTCACGGGTACTCCTATAGCCTGGTTCTATTACTATTTTACGTATAGCAACTACATTAAGTATTACGGAACTGAGGCAAGTGAATTTATTGATGCGCTCTTGCGTTGTGCTCAATTACTAAAAGATATTGATTCGGACACGCGCGCGGCTTATGCGTTTCGTATTTACTGTGAACTGGGATTTGGATACATTGAAGCGCAGGATTTTAAGAAAGCGGAAAGTTATTATGCTAAAGCCTACAGCCGGGCAGAGGCTAAAACGGAAAGCCGGGCATATCAGGCGGGTTGTTATTTGAATCTTTGCCTCATCAATAAAAACTATAAGCAAGCGGAGTATTTGTTTCACCACTTTCTAGAAAAGTATTTGCAAGCCGGGGTCAATCGTTCGTTGCAGTTTGATGTATTGCTTAATGCGCTGATGTTGCAGCTGCACAATGGTAAACAGGAACAGGCCTTTTTCTATTTGCAACAAATGCAAGCCTACAAGAAAAATGAGCTATCGCGAATGGGGCAGGTGTTGATCAGAACCTGCGAAACTTTGTATTTCTATGTGATAGGTGATTTTGCAACTGCTCTGCAAATGGCCGGAAAAAATGTGAAATTTCTTAACCGAAAAGAGAATCATAACGAGCAAACGGAGTATTACCGGAACTTGTTTCACAGCATATTTCGGTTGGCAAA
>CAYQRR010000033.1:5794-10984 GCA_964419635.1 uncultured Chitinophaga sp.
AAAGCAGCGTATCCATACTACCCATAAAGCGAACAACGCAGTAAAAGAATTGCCGCTGAAGGGAGGCATGTACCAAGTCTTTAATCTGTTGCTGTAAGCAGGTTTGACCCAATTTGAATCATTCTTACTAATGGAGGTTTGTTACCTCGTATAGCAGCTATACTTGTCGCATTAATTCACAACAAAATCATTTAGCAATGAAAAAAATTCTCTTTCTGGCTATCGTAGCCAGCGTTCTTACAGCGTCATGTAAAAAAGGATTTACCAAAAAACACGAAGCCCGCTTTAAAGTAAATGGCACCCAATACAATGTGGGGGAAGATGGAGTGTCGGCTAGTTATTTTAGTGGTTCTACCAAACTCCAGATTACTGCTGTAGCTGGAAGCGGACAAACGTTTTCACCTTCATTTGTAGTTACGCTTACCGACCTTAATTCCGTGGAGCCGATTGATTCGGCACAAGATGGCTGCTCTTATTTTCACTCGGGTGCCATACAATATATTCCCAAGCGCGGCACCTGGGAAATTACCAGCCATAAAGAAGGAAATCCGGCTACACGCCACACCGAGGGTAACTTTGCTATGGTCGTATTCGATCCGATGAACCCCACCGATACCTTCAACATTACTGACGGATATTTTTACGTAAACAACTATTAAACCAACCACTATGAAAAATATATTCTGGATGGCTCTGCTGGCAGCTCTGGTAACTACTTCCTGCTCTAAAGAAATGCTGAAAAAACATAAGGCCTCATTTGATGTAAACGGAGTTCGGGTTGCCGGGGACGAAAATACTGTGGGCGCCAGCTTTAATATTGGAAATTACAACGAGTTGGTGGTAGACATGCTGGCGAGCGATGGCAGTAATCATCAGGTGATGCTGGTGCTGGACCTTACTAAAGTAGGGCAAACTGTAGTGTTCGATACGGTTCCTACACAAACATTCTATTCAAAAGATAACACAGTTACCCGTTACTACCCGGTGGCGGGAGAGTGGAAAATTACCGGCCGCAAGGAAGGGGACAATAATGATAAGTATACGGAAGGTACCTTTAGTTTTGTAGGCGTAAATCCGGTAAATACCACCGATACGGTGCGCATTACGAATGGTTCTTTTTATGTGAACAAATACAACTAGTATTCGCTTCGGCTAAAACGGTTTTTATTGCTAAAGGCGGAAGTTTGCGCAAGCGGCTTCCGTTTTTTATTTCTGGCCAACCCGGGTTTGGCAGCCTCATTGCTTTATGGCAAATTGCGGGCATGTATTCTAAAGACGAACAGCAACATCTATATACACTTACTCAACAACTTGTAAAAGGCGAGCATCCATTCTCTGAAAAGGAAAAGATAGAAGCGCTTCGCCACGTTATTAACTACCACGACTGGCGTTACTATGTTTTAAGCGAACCAATTGTTACCGATTTCGACTACGATCGGTTATTTGCTGAGCTCAAGCGTATTGAGAGCTCAAATCCTGAACTTCAAACCCCCGACTCTCCTACTCAGCGCGTAGCTCGCGGCTTAACCAGCGAGTTTGAAACGGTGAAACATTTGGTATCCATGCTTTCGTTGGAAAATAGTTATGACGAAGCCGACCTGAATGATTTTGACCGCAAGATAAAAGAACTGACCGGCAGCTCTCAGCCGGAGTATTGTGTAGAGCCGAAGTTTGACGGCAGCAGTATTGCGCTCGTTTACGAAAACGATCTGTTGGTGCGTGCCGCCACCCGGGGCGATGGCACCGAAGGCGATGACATTACCAACAACGCCAAAGCACTTGCATCTATTCCGCTGCGGGCACCTTTTTCAAAATACGGCATTCTTAAAATTGAAATACGTGGAGAGGTCATAATTCAGCGTCATATTTTCGAGAAGATGAATGAAGAGCGAAAAGCCAAGGGCGAAAAGGTTTTTCAAAATGCGCGCAATACCGCCTCCGGCTCGTTGCGCACGAAAGACCCTAACGAATCGCGCGCACGCAATCTCGAAGCTATACTCTATCATATCAGTCTGGCCGAAGATGCGGATGGCAACAATCTTTTGTCCGGCAAATTAGAATCGCATTATCACTGCATAGAAATATTGTATGCCTGCGGGTTTAAAACACCGGTTCATGAAATGAAAGTGTGCTGCAGTATAGAGGCGGTGCATGAATTTATACAGTTGTGGGATACCAAGCGGCACACCTTCAACATTGATACCGATGGCATGGTGGTGAAGGTAAACTCGCTGAAGCAACAGCAGCAATGCGGCAGCACCACGCACCATCCGCGGTGGGCAATTGCGTATAAGTTTGCGGCTAAGCAGGCGCACAGCAAGTTATTGAAAGTGGAATTTCAGGTGGGCCGCACGGGAGCAGTTACACCGGTGGCAAAGATTGAACCGGTGCCACTGGCAGGAGTGACTATCTCTTCCATTTCGCTGCACAATGAAGATTTTATATTGGAGAAAGACATTCACATCAACGATACCGTTATTGTGGAGCGTGCCGGTGAGGTGATTCCTTACATAGTGGGCGTGGTCCCCGATTTGCGAAGCGGCTACGAAACTCCGATTGAGTTTCCACGCAACTGCCCCTCCTGCCAGGCCGCTTTAGTAAAGCCCGAAGAAGAAGCGGTGTGGCGCTGCGATAATGCCGACTGCCCCGCACAAACCGAAGAACGCGCCATTCACTTTGTAAGTAAAGATGCCATGGATATTGACGGCTGTGGCCGCGAAACGGTGGTAGAGTTTATTCAGCGCGGCTTTGTAAAAACTATCGAAGACTTGTATCGCCTACCCTACGAAGAAATTCTGGGATTGGAAGGCTGGAAGGAAAAATCGGTAAATAACCTGAGAGCGGGCATTGAAGAGTCGAAGAACCGACCGCTGTGGCGTTTGCTGAATGCGCTGGGCATACGGCATGTAGGCGTTACCACTTCCAAAGATATTTCTACGCACATACAAAGCATTTTTGATTTAGAGAAAATGAGTGTGGAACAGCTCACCAATATTGAAGGTATAGGTCCTAAGGTCGCGCAAAGCATAGTGGCGTTTTTTAGTAATGAAGGAAATATGCACCTGCTGCAAGAGTTGAAGCATGCTGGCGTAAATACCATCAACCGTCCCGAAGATTCGCTATCGAAAAACAATAAGCTGGAAGGGAAAACATTTCTCTTCACCGGCTCATTGCAACAGTTCACCCGCGACCGCGCCAAGCAGCTGGTGGAAGAGAACGGAGGTAAGCTGCTCAGCAGTGTATCAGCCAATCTCAACTATCTGGTGGTGGGCGAAGATGCCGGAAGTAAATTAACCAAAGCGCAAAAGATTCCTTCCATCGCGGTGTTAAGCGAAGATGAATTTTTGAAGCTGCTGGAGTGATTAACGCTGAATCAGGATTTTCTCTATTTGTGAAGCAGAAGTGGTAGATGCTTTCAATAAATACATTCCGCTGGGCAGTGCTTGTGCATCATAGGAAATATTTATTGGCTCGGTTGGTTGACCGGAGAATAGTTCAGTGATTTGTCTGCCATCTACCCCATATAATTCCACAGCTATTTTATTTCCTTGATTTTTCGGCAGGCTAATATCTAAAGACGAGCAAATGATATTGCCGGAGGTGAGTTGTAATAATTTGGCCGATTCATTTTTAGCAATACCCGAGATTACGCTTGGAGAAAGAATCCAGTTGGTGATCGCAGTATCGCCAGGTAGCGTTGCACTACCAAAGTGGCGCACCCAATGTCCGGCTTCATCAATCAAAAATTTATTGAAATTCCAGCTCACTTGTGCATTAGAAACTCCATTCAAATCGCCCCGTTGCAGCCACTTATAAACAGGAGCCGTGTCGCCTGTTACAATTTCCACTTTGCTCATCATAGGGAAAGTAACGTTGTAGTTGTCGGTGCAGAATTCAAGTATGGTGGAATCGGAATGCGGATCCTGATTGCTGAAATCGTTGCAAGGGAATCCGATAATCTCAAAATTGTTCTGGTTGTATTGCAGATAGAGATTTTCTAAGTCTTCGAACTGTGGGGTAAATCCACAGAAACTGGCCGTGTTGACTACCATAACTTTTTTGCCATAAAACTGCGACAAGCTGATGGTGTCGCCCAGAATTGTTTTGGCCTCATAGCTATGAAAAGTAAGTCCTTGAGCTGAAATCTGGAATGCGATACAACACGCTAATACGCTGGCGAAGAATTTTTTCATGGTTTTATGTTTATGTAAAATGAAGATAACAATCTTTGTCCGCTGTAAGTTCATATCAGTTTCATGCCGGCATTGCAGAGTTTGTCTACTTCGAGTTGTGCGGTTGTTTTGCCAATTTTGAGCAGCGCATTTTTGGCATTTTCCAATCCGGATAAGCGAATGGAAAAATCGGCACTCCACACCGTGGAGTGCAGCCAGGTTTCTGCATCTTTTGCGTTCATCTGAAAACGTTCTGTCAATAAGGAAACAGACTCATTGGAAGCTACAAATGCTTTGCTCTCTTCGTTGATGGTTTCCAACACTTGTTGAATGGCTGCTGCTTTGTGCCGAAGTGCCTCCTCGCTGGCTACCAGCAGAAATCCGCTCCAGGGCGCACTAAACTCGCCAATCATACGGAGCGTGTTATTAGTCAACCAGGGTTGAGTCGTATATTTTTCCCAATAAAAAATCTGGGTTTCATTTTTAGACAGCGATGCGGCTGCGCCCTCCATGCTGCGAACTTCCACTAAATCTTCGACATTTATTTTTTCTCCCCGTTGTTCAGCATGTATCATTGCCATGAGGTGCGAACCGGACCCTAGTTTACTAATCGCATATTTTTTGGGCCTTCGGTTGTAAATGGAATAAAATGCAGAATGCGTTCCTGTAAAAATACCCCAGCCAAGTGGTGAGGTAATATACTCCTTCACTATTTTGGCTTGCAAGCCGGAGGATGCTGCGGAAATGAAACCTTCCGTAAGCAGAATGGCAAGGTCGAGTTGTCCGGTGCGCAGCGCCTCGGTCATTACGCCCGTGCCACCCGCAAAAAACTCCCATTCTAAATCCACCCCGCAGTCGGCAAACTTGTTTCGCTCCACCGCCAGGGTCCATGGCAAATTGAAGTGTTCGGTTACTCCGCCAATTTTTATTACGTTTTTCATGCTTTAAAAAAGTCTATCGTGGCATTCACTGCATCTTCCAAATCTTCGGTGAGTTTCTCCTCCAGATAGGGGTGTTT
>CAYQRR010000033.1:10994-14405 GCA_964419635.1 uncultured Chitinophaga sp.
GTTCCAATAACAGCAGCTGTGCTTTTTTGTTCCATTGGTGCATTTCAAGAGCGGCTGTATAAGGCACGGTTTCATCATCGGTGCCATGGATAATCTGAAACGGAATTTCAATCAATTTTACAGCCGTGGGGATATGCAACCGGTCGATGTTGTCAAAATAGTTTTGATACAATTGCCAATACAGCGGCATCTGCTGTTTTGTACGCGCATTACCTACAAAGATGACTCCCTCTCGCTGTATCTTTTCCATTTCATCTTTCTTCCAATATTTGCCAAACTCGTTGACGCTTGCCCAGGTGCATAGCTTTTTTACCCGGGAGTCTTCGTATGCTTTTAGAATAGAAATGCCGCCTCCGCGACTATGGCCCAGCAAAAAAATCTGCGTTGCGTTTACCTCTTGTTCCTTACATGGAAAATCAGCTGAGGTGACCCAATCAATGACCACGCCCAAGTCGTCCATTTCTATGCTCATGTTATTTTGGCCAAAAGCTTCCAGATCAGCAAAGTCAAGGGGATGGTCAAGGGTGGTGCCGTTGTGCGAAAAGTTGAATTTGACAAACACAAAACCGTTAGCCGCACATTTTTCTGCCACTGTATCAAACGGCCCCCAGTCTTTAAATCCCTTAAACCCGTGACTGAAAATGACAACCGGTTTTGGAATGTTATCTGGAACATAATACACATCAGCCAGAAACGCCCTGCCGTGTTTGCTCTGCAGCACGTGGTTCCGTTCTCTTATCATGAATCAAACATAAAATACTTTTGTTCCTCGCTTTTACCATTAGCTTCGTTTTCGCAAAATGGAACTGAGTTTAAACGACATTAAAAAACCGATTGAGCGCGAGCTGGATGAGTTTGAAGTGCGCTTTCGCGAGAGCATGAAAAGCAATGCTCCGCTGCTTGATCGCATTACACATTACATTGTCACTCGCAAGGGGAAGCAGATGCGTCCGATGTTCGTGTTTCTATCTGCAAAACTTTGTGGCGAGTTAAACGAATCTACCTACGTGGCGGCATCCCTGGTCGAAATTTTACACACCGCTACACTCGTTCACGATGATGTGGTGGATGATTCGTACCAACGCAGGGGTTTTTTTTCCATCAATGCTTTATGGAAAAATAAAATTGCCGTATTAGTGGGCGATTATCTGCTTTCTAAAGGATTGCTGGTTTCCATCGAAAACAATCAGTTTCAGTTGTTACACATTTTGTCAAACACAATTCGCGAAATGAGCGAAGGGGAGTTGCTGCAACTGGAGAAAGCCAGAAAGCTGGATATAAAGGAGAGCATCTATTTTGATATCATCCGGGGCAAAACGGCATCACTTATTGCATCGGCCTGTGCCTGTGGCGCCAGTACTACTACTTCCGAGGAAGCGCTCATTGCCCGTGTAAAACTGATGGGCGAAAAAATCGGTATTGCCTTCCAGATTAAAGATGACTTGTTTGATTACGAAGAAGCGGAGGTGGGCAAACCACGTGGCATCGATATTAAGGAGCGCAAACTTACTTTGCCACTCATACATGCGTTGGACAAGGCAGATGCTTCGCTCAAACGCAAAATGATAAACGTAATTAAGAACGACAACCAGAATACGGAGAAAGTTCAGTGGCTGATTCAGATGGTGCGACAACACGGTGGCATGGAATATGCTCGCCTGAAAATGGAAGATTATCGTGCAGAGGCGCTACAACTGCTCTACGAATTTCCGGCCAGTGCCTCCCGCGATTCGGTGGAACAGTTGATTGCTTTCACCATCAGCCGAAAGAGTTAACGCATCGTTTATGCAGCAAGGGTGAAGAAGAAGGTGGTGCCTTTTCCCGCTTCGCTTTCCAGCCAAATTTCCCCTTGATGTCGCTCCACAATTTTTTTGCAAACGGTTAATCCTATTCCGGAGCCTTGATATTTGTCGCTGGTATGCAGGCGCGAAAAAATCTGAAACACTTTGTTACTGTATTTCATATCCATACCAATGCCATTGTCCGATACTTTAAACAGCCATTTATCGTCCTTGCGCTCGGCCGTGATTTGGATTTTAGGCGGTACTTCCGGGCGATGAAATTTAATGCCATTGCTTATCAGATTTTGAAACAGTTGGCGTATTTGAGTTTCGTCACAAGAAATGACCGGAAGCTTTTCAATCTTAATCTCCGCTGCGTTTTCCTCAATAGAAGCTTGGATATCGCTGGTAACTTTGTGCATCAATTCATTTAAATCTACTGCTTCGAAAGGTTTGCCGGAGGATGAAACACGCGAATAGTCCAACAGTCCATGGACCAGCGAGTTCATGCGCTGTGCGCTGTTAATGATGTTTTGCAAAAACTCTTTTGATTCGGCCTGGTCTTCGGGGCAGCGCTTTTGCAGCAGTTGCGTAAAGCCAATGATACTGCGAATAGGTTCGCGCAAATCGTGCGAGGCTATGTACGCAAACTGTTCTAACTCTGTGTTGGACGTAATGTATTTTTCCAGCTCCCTGTTTTTGACCGATAGCTCATCAATCTTGCTATCCAGTTGCGTGCGGGTAGAAATCAGGTTGGTGATATCCCGCACTACGATAATCACAGAGGTATCGTTCAGCTTACTAATGCGGAGTTCATAAAACAAATTACGGTCGCGTTCGGTGTGTGTGTAGTCGATGCTCCTCATTTGTCCGTCTTTCACTACCGCTTGCACTGTGGCCATTACTTTATCATAATAGTTGGCCGGCAGAATGGTTTGCGCATGTCGCCCTACTACCTGAAGCTTATCTACATCCTTCCGATATACTTCGCTTGCGTATACGTTCTGAATGATGCCCTGCACATTTACATGAAACAACATGTCGGGGAGAGCCATCAAAATGGCTTTGCGTTCCTCTTCACTCAGTTGCAGTTTAAATTCTGCTTCCTTAAAATCGGTTACATCCAGTGTGGCTGATAAATATTGTTTGATGCGGCCATCGTCATGAAACGAAAAAGGCGTTACCGAACTGAGCAGATATTTTATGGAGCCATTCTTGTGTAAGTTCTTCGTGATGGTGGTAAATCGTTCTCCATCTTTTAAGGCAGCTATTTTCTCAAAATTGGCAGCCGCCAGCGGTCGATAATCTTCGGAGAAGTATGCAAACATATCCGCAGGAAACTCATTTCGCTCATAGCCCAGCAGCGAACCATAGAAAAAATTATCGTAGAAAATTTCGCGTTTCCCCAATTCAAAAATAGAGATATGGTCCGGGACAGTCTTCGTGATTTTCTCTACAAAGTTTTTGTTTTCGAGGAGCTGTTGTTCAATCTCTTTGATATTAGTGATATCCTGTGCTATACCAAAGTTTATCTGACTGGTGCCGTCATCATTTTTACGATACAAGGTGCTTCTGCTCAGTATCCAGTGCCAGGAGCCGTCTTTTGCTTTTACACGATATTCGGTAGCAA
>CAYQRR010000034.1:0-14037 GCA_964419635.1 uncultured Chitinophaga sp.
TGCCCGGCTTGTTGTATAGTGTCGAGCGCGCGTTTAATACCATGTGCACAGCTATCGTTAAATGTGTTGCTGTTGGTGTTAAGGTCTTTTTGGTAGCGGGGGTAAATAACAATATTGCCTTTACGCACCAGGTGCTTGATAAACGCGCCATACAATTTAGGGTTGGTTTCGCCCAGGCCGTGGATAAACACAACTACATTGGCCGAATCGGGTGTGGGGCTATTGGGCTCGTAGAGCCAGAAATCGCTACCGCTGCCATTGGTGCCATAATCGTATTGGGTTACATCTCCAAAACTGTAATCACTTCCACCGGGACCAATGGTGGGTTGCATGGGTTGTGTAATTTGAGCCATTGAAAACAAGCACAGGAGCAGAGCGGGTAAACTGACAAGGTTTTTCATAGCCATCTGTTTAGTGTTTCTAAAGGTAAATATTTTAAGCAATGGGCAAGGTGCATCAAGACGATGAACAAGGAGAAAGAGTGGGATTGACCTGCAGAGCGGAGGGGGCTGATTTAGTGGCCTTAGCCAAATAAGTCGCTGCTGAGGTAACGGTCGCCCCGGTCGCAGATAATGGCTACAATTAGTCCTTCGGTGAGTTCGGCTGCCAGTTGAGTAGCAATGTGCACGGCACCACCACTGCTCATTCCGCAAAACACGCCTTCTTCACGTGCCAGCCTGCGGGCCATGGCCGTGGCCTCGGCCTGCGATACATCCACTACCCGGTCCACCCGCTCAGGCTCATATATTTTGGGTAAATACTCCACCGGCCAACGTCTGATGCCGGGTATCTTGGAGCCATCGGTGGGCTGTGCACCCACTATCTGTATGGCTTCGTTTTGTTCTTTCAAAAACCGCGATACCCCCATAATGGTGCCCGTGGTGCCCATTGACGACACAAAATGCGTCACCCGGCCTTGCGTATCGTTCCATATTTCAGGACCGGTAGTTTTGTAGTGTGCACCGTAATTGTCGGAGTTGGCAAACTGATTCAGCATTAAGTAACCTCCTTTACTCACTTGTGCGGTGGCATAATCTATTGCTGCTTCCATGGAGCCCGCAGCAGGGGTGAGGGTTACTTTTGCACCAAATGCTTCCATGGTGAGCACTCGCTCGCGCGTAGAATTTTCGGGCATTACCAGTTCAATCTCTACCTCAAATAGCCGCGCTATCATGGCCAGGGCAATACCCGTGTTGCCGCTGGTGGCTTCTATCAGTTTTATGCCGGGCTTCAGTTCCCCTCGGTCCAGTGCCCCCTTTATCATGCCATAAGCTGCGCGGTCTTTCACACTGCCCCCGGGGTTGTTGCCCTCCAGTTTGCCGTAGAGTTTCACGCGCGGGTTAGGGTTTATGTGCTTTAATTCTACCAGGGGCGTATTGCCCACCAAATCGAGTAAGGTTGCCATATAGCGCGCTTAGATAAAACATTTCTGCGGTGTGTCAATGCCCGGTGGGCAAGCAGAGAGAGCCATCAGTCTATTTACTTTATAGATTAAGCCTGAAAAGATATATTCGCGCCCTTAATTATGAACAGCCGTTCGCACCATATTCACCCGTTTAACCACCTGCTGCCTCGCCAAAGCAAAGAAGCGCTCTTGCAGCAGCAGGGCAAGGTGTTGTGGTTCACTGGACTCAGCGGCAGTGGCAAAAGTACCGTTGCTCAAGGCTTGGAGTCGATATTGCATCAGCAAGGATTTTATGTGGTGGTGCTCGATGGTGACAATGTGCGCACCGGCATCAATAATAATCTGGGCTTCAGCGAAGCCGACCGAACTGAAAACATTCGCAGAATAGCCGAAGTGGCTAAACTTTTTTTGCAAAACGGAGCCATCGTGATTTGCTGCTTTGTGTCGCCCACCCGGACGCTGCGCGCCCTGGCCCAAAGCATTATTGGCGCGACCGATTTTGTAGAAATTTACATCAACACCCCGCTGGAAGAATGCGAAAAGCGCGATGTAAAAGGCCTCTATGCCAAAGCCCGTGCCGGAGAGATTAAAGATTTTACCGGAATCAATGCGCCATTCGAAGCGCCCGAAAATCCCCACCTCGTTATCCATACAGTCGGAAAAACAGTTCATGAAAGCGTTGCTGAAGTATTGCATTTTGTAGAACCGCTGTTAGTCATAAATCCCTAATTCTTTCCATAGTAAACCTGTCAAACTCCAATGAGTTATACACTCAATCATCTTAAAACCCTGGAAGCAGAAAGCATCTTCGTGTTACGCGAAGTGGCCGCTCAGTTCCAGAACCCGGCCATCCTCTTTAGTGGAGGCAAAGATTCTATTTTGGTCACTTACCTGGCCAAAAAAGCTTTTTATCCGGCTCCCATTCCTTTTCCCCTGGTGCATATAGACACCGGCCACAATTTTGAAGAAACCATTACTTATCGCGATAATCTCGTGAAGCAGCTTGGCGTGAAACTGATTGTGGGCTCTGTGCAGGAATCAATAGACACGGGCCGTGTAGCCGAGGAAAAAGGCTACAGCGCCTCGCGCATCCGCCTGCAAACCACTACGCTACTCGATACTATTGAGAAATATAAATTTGATTGCTGCATGGGCGGGGCGCGGAGAGACGAAGAAAAAGCCCGGGCCAAGGAGCGCTTTTTTTCGCATCGCGATGAGTTTAGGCAGTGGGACCCCAAAAACCAGCGACCCGAGCTGTGGAATTTATTCAACGGAAAAATGCATGTGGGTGAAAACTTTCGGGTGTTTCCTATCTCTAACTGGACAGAGTTGGATGTATGGCAGTACCTGGCCATGGAGGGCATTGAAATGCCATCGCTCTATTTTTCGCATAAGCGCAGAGTATTCGACCGCGATGGCACACTATTGGCCGAGTCGCCTTACATACCTATGAAACCCACCGAAGTGGTGGAAGAAAAAGTAGTTCGTTTTCGAACCATTGGCGACATCACCTCCACCGGGGCTACACTATCCACAGCCGCCACGCTGGACGATATAATTCAGGAAGTAGCTTCCTCGCGTACCACCGAGCGGGGCGGAAGAGCTGATGACAAGCGAAGCGAAAGCTCCATGGAAGACAGAAAAAAAGAGGGCTACTTTTAATAATCCAAGCATTACATAATCAAACATTGAAACACTGCATCTAATGACTGTTACAGAAGACAAATTTGATTCAAATAGTTATCTCAACATGGAGCTTTTGCGCTTCACCACGGCCGGCAGTGTAGATGACGGCAAATCCACTTTGATAGGACGTTTGCTCTACGATTCCAAATCCATTTTCGAAGATCAATACGAAAATATAAAAGCCACCTCTGAACGAAGAGGCGAAAGCACCGTCAACCTGGCCCTGTTTACCGATGGCCTGAAAGCCGAGCGCGAACAAGGCATCACCATCGATGTGGCCTATCGCTATTTTTCAACGCCCAAGCGCAAATTCATAATTGCCGATACCCCCGGGCATATCCAATACACGCGTAACATGGTCACCGGTGCCTCCACCGCTAATCTTGCCATTATATTAGTAGACGCCCGGCAAGGCATAGTGGAGCAAACCCGAAGGCACAGCATTATTGCTTCGCTACTGGGCATACCGCACATAGCTGTGTGCATCAACAAAATGGATTTGGTCAACCACGATGAGGCTGTGTTCAATAGCATAGTAGCCGAGTATCGCGAGTTTGCCACCCGCCTCAAAACAAAGGACATCCACTTTATTCCTATTTCGGCCCTCAATGGCGACAACGTGGTCCACCGTTCTGAAAACATGAAATGGTACGAAGGTGTTACCTTGATGTACCTGCTCGAAAACATCCACATCGCCAGCGACATCAATCATATTGATATGCGCTTTCCGGTGCAGTATGTGGTGCGCCCCTATAGTGATGAGTTTCACGACTACCGCGGCTATGCCGGCAGAATATCGAGCGGGGTTATCCGCAAAGGCGACAAGGTGATTGTGTTGCCTTCGGGCTTTACCTCCACCGTCAAGTCTGTAGAACTGGATGGCCAAGAGTTAAAAGAAGCTTTTGCTCCACTATCCGTCACCGTGCAGTTAGAAGATGATATTGATATATCGCGGGGTGATATGCTGGTGCGCGAGGGCAATGTGCCCAAGCAAAGCCAGGACATAGAGGCCATGGTGTGCTGGATGGGCGAAAAACCGATTCAGCTAAACGGAAAATATTTTCTGAAGCACACTTCTAAAGAGGTGCGGGCGGTAGTGAAAGAAATTAAATACAAGATGGACATTAATTCGCTGCACCGCATTACCGAAAACCCCATTATTGCGATGAATGACGTGGGGCGCATCAGTCTGCGCACCACCGCCCCCTTGTGTTTTGATGCCTATACCAAAAACCGCGACACCGGCAGCTTCATTCTAATTGAAGAAGGCAGTAACGTAACCGTAGGGGCCTGCATGATTATAGATTGATGGGTTCAGCAGCTTTTACTGGAGTTTAAAAAAAAGCGAACAAATAGTTGCTCAAATCGTTTTTGTTTTATATTCACGTTCACTTAAGCACATTTTATCACGCACTAAATTTAAGCACATGGGAAATTTTACTCGCTCGCTCTTCGCTTTTGTAATTGCTGTTTTTACATGTTTTACGGCAATTTCACAAACCACCTTCACCAACTCCTCTGTTATGACCATAGGAACCGGTGCTGCTAATAACGCTTCTCTTTATCCTTCACCAATTGTGGTTTCTGGTTTATCATCGACTATTGCTACCGTTACCGTTACGCTTACAAATTGCAGCCATACATTTCCGGATGATTTAGATATTATGTTGGTTGCTCCTAACGGAGATGCGTTTTATGTGGTATCAGACTGTAATGGTGGAAACGATTGGGTTAATACTACATACACTATTTCAGATGCTGCAGGGGCTGCATTTAGTGATGGCGCTTTGAACTCAACCGGTAATTACAGGCCTACTAACATTGGTGCCTCGGATGTTATGACCAGTGCAACTCCTACAACCGGTGCAAATCCCGCTACAGCAGGAACCGCAACTTTCGCTTCGGTATTTGGAGGTGATGCACCGAATGGAACCTGGAATTTATACGTGCGTGATGATGCAACCGGAGATGGTGGGTCCATTGGAGGGTGGTCTATTACCATAACAACAGCCGCACCTGTTTCATGCGGTGCACCACTTTCTGTTTCTTCAAATATTCTGTCTATAACATCCGCTAGTTTTTCATGGACAGCACCTCTTGCTGGTACTCCAGTGAGCTACGATTGGGAAGTAAGAACCAGTGGTGCAGGTGGCTCCGGTGCTACGGGACTGACTGATTTTGGCAACGTGGCAGGGCTTTCTGCTTCATCTACCATATTATCTGCGGGAGCTACCTATAATTTATATGTAAGAACGAATTGCTCCGGTGCAGATGGCTCCAGCACTTGGGCTGGTCCTGTTTCGTTCACCATGCCTACACTAGCTAACGATTTTTGTAATGGTGCTATTACACTTTCTAGTTGTTCAGGAAGCCCACAGTCGTTAGCAGGAACTACTACGAACTCATTTGTAGATGCTATTTACACCAATAGTTGTGCAGGCGGAAGCAATACCACTGAGAGAGGCGTTTGGTATAAATACGTGGGTGATAATAATGCTATTACGCTCACAACTTGTGATCCATCGGGTACGGGCTACGATACTCGATTAACAGTATATACAGGCTCTTGCGGTTCACTAACATGTTTAGCGCAAAATGATGATATGACGCCAAGTTGTGCTACCGGTTCATTCCGTTCGTCTGTTACATTTAACGCTAATACAGGTACAGACTACTACATATTCGTTCACGGATATCAGACAAATCCGGGATTAAGTGCCACCGGTAATTTTATTTTGAATTACTCCTGCACCGCTCTCTGCACACCAGTGCCCTTAAATGAAACATGCGCCAGTGCTTCACCTTATGGAGTTTTGCCTACTAGTTACGTTTCATCAACGGTTACTAATAACTGCGCAGCGGCAGCAGCAGTAGCACCCACCGGCCAAAGCGCTTTTGGAACTTATCCTGATATCTGGTATAGTTTTGTTTACCCAACCGGAGCCGATGCTGTGGTAAGAGTGGATTTAAACGGAACTGCTACAAACGTAGGTCTGGAGATTTATGGTTCTTGCGGGGGTGCTCCGATTGCTAACATAGCGAGTGTTACGAGCGGTACCGCCTACGTTACAGCCGGACTAGGTCTGGTAGCCGGCCAAACTTATTATCTGCAGCTTTACTCTACTCAAGCGGGTCGTGGTTCTTTTGATTTTGGTATTTACTATGAGCCATGTGGCACGCCACTGAATGGTACCGCTACCAATATAACACAAACCCAGGCCGATTTAGGCTGGACTTCTTCGGGTTCTTTATTCGATATTGAGTTAGGCACTTTTGGATTTACCCCTACCGGAACGCCAACTCAAAGTGGTGTAAGTAACCCCTACACCTATTCAGGATTAAATCCTTCTACTCAATATACTTACTACGTAAGACAAGATTGCGGTGGATTGGGTACCAGCAGTTGGAACGGTCCATTTACCTTTACCACCCTATCTCCTCCACCGGCAAATGATCCTTGTTCAGGTGCTATTCAGGTGTCTTGCGGTTCGGTTGTGAGTGGTAATACACTCAATAGCACTATAGACGGACCTGCTACCGATTGTGGTGGTTTTAGCATTGCTGCAGATAATTGGTATACCATATTAGGTACAGGTGCTACCATTACCGCCTCACTTTGCAATGTAGGCACCGATTACGACACAAAACTGGATATATACACCGGTTCTTGTGGTTCTTTAGTATCTGTAGGATGTAACGATGATGGTGCATCTTGCTCATTCTTTGAGTCTGAATACACATGGGTATCTACGATAGGTACAGTTTACTATATAAGAGTGCATGGTTTCTCCGGAGATGTAGGGAATTATCAAATGGATATTTCATGTGTTGGTGGACCAACTACCTGGATTGGAAACAACAACAACTGGTATGATCCATCCAACTGGAGCACCGCAACAGTACCTACTCTATGTGCAGACAATGTGTTGATACCGAGTTCTCCAACCGGTGGTAGTTTCCCAATCATCAGCGGAGCCAATCCGGCTACTACGGTAGGTAACCTGATTATGGATAATAATGCCCAACTGAGCTTATCCGGCCAAACATTGACTGTCTGCAATAACTTCATAGGCGGTTTTGGTACCGGTGCTAATGTAGTAGCAGTTACCGGTGGTGCACTCATTATGGGTGGTTCTGCGGCACAGAATATTGCCGGAAATTCATCGGTAGATGTTCTTTATGTAGCTAATGCAGGCAATACTATTGCCGTTCAATCCGGTGCATCACTGCGTGTAAATGAAGAACTTCGTCTGTCTGCCGGAGCGTTTGATAATTCGGCTGGTGGCAACGTTATACTAGGTTCCACTGCTTCCAGAACGGCCAACTTGAATAATTTCTGCGGAGGTTGCTCTGGCACCTATGCAGGTCCAGTAACTGCTGAAAGATTCATACAAGGCGTATCCGGAACCACTTATAACCAACACCACATTGGTTCACCGGTGAATACCGTTCCGGTAGCTGCTCTGGCCGATGATTTGAATGGTGGACTGTATGGAGCCAACAACGTATTTGTAACTCCTACACCTACTTGTAACCCCGATTTTCTGGATCAAAACTCTAACTATGGTAACGTTTTTGAATGGGAAGAAACAGGCCCGGCCGGTAACGGTGTGTTCCCGAACAGTTGCTACCAGGCAGGATTTAAAGTAAGAAGCTCCGGTAACTTGGATAATGGAGTGGGCTACGTAGTAAATTCACCTGCTGCCAATGTCTTGGATGTAACCGGAACCCCAAACACCGGTGATATCACCGTGTCAGGTCTTACTAACAGCAATTACACCAACTCTGCCGTTAACAATTTTGTAACGCAAAGCGGCTGGAATGAATTGGCTAATCCATATCCTTCTTCTGTTTCCCTGGCTGCTCAGGCAGGCATTGATCCGGGTATTGCTATCTGGCACACTTCGGGTGAATATACCGGAACCTTCCAGCCTTCTATTTTAGGTGCTAATGCTGACTTAGCTCCATGGCAAGGATTCTGGGCAAGGGTAACCAATCCCCAAACATCCCCTTCCTTTAACTTCCTGCAATCGCAGCGTAAAACCGACCAGAATGTTTACTACATGACTATGGGCGCCAACACACTGTTGATGAAGGCAAAAGGATTCGGTTTTGCTGATGCTACCTATGTGAAGTTTGATGTCAACGCAACTCCGGCTTATGACTTAGGCTATGATGTAGAGAAAATACTGGGTGGTCACAAACAACCTCGTTTGTTTACCTACCAATCGGCCATGCCGGACACTCGCTTAGCAGTGAACGCCATTGCAGACGGTGCACAAAACAACACTGTACCTATGCAGTTATTGCCAGGTCAGTCCGGTAGTTTAACCTTAGAGGCTCATGGTGTGGCTAGCTTTGACCCTACTCAGTATATCTTCCTGGAAGATAAGGTAACTGCGACTATGCAGGATTTGCGCGCCAATAGCAACTATACCTTTAATATGACTACGACCGAAAATCCGGATCGCTTCGTATTACACTTTACACCGGCTGCGCAATTCAGCACTACCGATGCATCTTGCAACACTCCCGGAACTATCGATGTGGTTCAGCCTGGCGATGCTTCATGGAGTTATGCTATTACCGATGCTAACTATAACATGATTGGTAGTGGTATGTTAGACAACGCACACCCTGTGTCAGTTGCTGCACCTGCTGCCGGAGTATACACCATTACCATGGTGGACAACAACGGTTACGTGGTTGTTAAGAACATCACTATAAATGGTACTTCGGCTGCATTGGCAGGATTTACGCCTAGCGCAGCATTGGTATCCACCAACGAAGATGTAACCTTTACATCCAGTTCAGCAAATGCTACCAGCTATGTTTGGGAATTTGGTGACGGAAGTATTATCACCGGAGTGGCAAACCCCACTTACAGCTATCCTACTGAAGGAACCTATGTAGTGACCTTAACTGTTACCAGCCCGGAAGGTTGCGTAAGCACTTCATCCAGCACGATTGTGGTTTCCAAAGTATCTTCTGTGGCGAGTGTGGTGAACCAACCGATCACTACCTGGAGTGCCGGCAACAAGGTGTATGTTGATTTCTCCAAGCAGAAAAATGTAAACGCCACTATTGAGGTCTATAACATTTTGGGTCAACAATTGGTAAACGATAAATTTGGCAAGAGCAGCATTTATGTAAAAGAGATTGCTGACATGGAAGCTGCTTACATCATGATTCGTATTCAAAACGAGGAGAAAACCATCGTTAAAAAATTGTTCATCTCTAATAGATAATGGATAGGAGGCAGGCTTTGCCTGCCTCCTATTTTATTTTTTCAAAAAGATTCTATATTCGAACTTCCAAATAATAAAAAACATGAAAAACTTAATCTTCAAATCGTACGCTGTATTAGTTCTTATTCTGGCATCCGGCTTCGGTGTATTTGCACAGATTCCTCAGCCGCAGGCGGCTCCGATAGACGGTGGTATCACTGCATTGGTAGTAGCTATTTCAGCATATGTAGGTAAGAAACTATACGACAACAAGAAGGATAGCAAGTAGTATTCTTCTTAACATATCAGGAACGGCTTCAGTTTTGAAGCCGTTTTTTTTTGACCCAACCGTGAAGCATATTTTTCAAGCATACAGACAAATACCAGCTGCTATATTCTACTTGGTGATGGCGGATGTTGCTTTGCAACTCATTCATGCCGCTTTCACACTTTTGTTGAATTATCTAATGCTGGATGCCGGGTTCGCCTCTCACGAAATTGCCTCCATGATTGGTAATCGATACCTCACCGTATTGTTATGTTCAGTTCCACTGGCACTTTGGGTGAAAGGACGAAGGCTGCGTCCATTTATGATGGCAGGTGCTATCCTTTCACCATTGGTTGCTTTGTTGCTTGTATTTTCTATTCAAATACGAAATACAGAACTTATCCGGCTTTTAATGGCAGCATGGGGAGTTACTTTTTCTTTGCTGCAAATATTGGTGATGCCATACATTTTATTGAATGGAAATCAAAAGCACAATACTGAATCGATAGCCTTATTCTTCTCTGCGGGTAATGTGACGATCATCATTGTAGGCGTTTTGAGTTACCTCTTGCCTTTATGGACCCCCTTTTTTGATACACAAGCATTGCTCATCTTGTATTCTGTGCTCGGATTTTCGGGAGTGTATTTTATTTTTCAGTTACCGGAGCAAGAGAAAGTGGGAAATAAAGTCCCGCTTTACAGCTTGCATACCGATTACGACTGGCATTTGATTCTGCAAGCTGTAATCCCTACGTTTTTGATTGCATTGGGAGCGGGATTTACTATCCCTGTTATCAATCTGTTTTTCCATGACGTGCATGGTATGGAAGCTCCTGCTTTTTCGATGATGAATGCGGTGGCTTTTAGCCTGGTCGTTATTTCAGGCTTATTGATTCCGGAGGTAAAAAGAGCATTTGGTTATCAGGTGGCTATCACGCTCATGCAGTCGCTTGCTGTCTTGTTTTTGTTTTTAATGGCCACTACGGAGTGGTATAATCACCTGCCGATGGCGATTGTAGTAGCGGCTGTTACTTTTACTTTGCGGCAACCGCTGATGAACATGGCAGGACCAATGACCAGCGAACTAACCATGAACTATGTGGGAGAAAGAAACAGAGAGATGATATCGGCTATGAATGCGGCTATATGGAGTGGATGTTGGTTCATGAGCGCTAAAGTGTTTGCTGTTTTACGCGGAGCCGGAGTTACTTATTCCAATATTATTTTCATTACCGTGGTGTTGTATATTATTGGAGTGGCTTGGTATTATGGCTTAATAAAAGCGCACGAAAGACGGATACAGCATGATTAAAATTGGGTTAATGAGCGATACGCACGGCTACTTGGATTCTTCCATTCAGGAGTTGTTTAAAGAGGTGGACGAAGTATGGCATGCGGGTGATTTGGGCTCCATAGAACTCTGCGAAAAACTACAATCGTTTAAACCATTTTATGCAGTATATGGCAATATTGATGGCACTGACATCCGGTCGGAGTATCCCGAAGATTTAATATTGGAACGGGAGGGACTAAAAATATTTATGACGCATATTGGAGGCTACCCGGGAAACTACCCTCCCCGTGTGCGTAGAAAACTAGAAACGATAAAGCCCGATGTTTTCATTTGTGGGCACTCTCATATATTGAAAGTAATGCGCGATGTGCAGTTCAATCATATGCTGGCTATGAATCCAGGGGCGGCCGGGATTCATGGATTTCATAAAATGAAAACGGTATTGCGATTTTCTATCCACCAAGGTAAAATAGAACATCTGGAGGCTGTAGAGTTGGGTAGGAGAGGAGAAATAGTGAAGTAGTTTTCTCTTTCTTTTTTCTTTCTTCGGACCAAACTCATACAATGTCCGACTGGTCATCATCTACAGCAAATAATTTTTTCAATCGCACCTTCGTTCCACTTTTTTTGGTGGTAGTTACGCCACCATTTGCCATGCTTTTCTGGCATGTAAATGTGGAATTGGATGGCTCCTTCCTTGCTTTATGGAACGAACTTCTCGACAAAGGTCTTTTTAGAATCATTCAGGAAGTTTGGTTGTCGAGATTCTTTGGTTCTGCAACCGCATGGAAAATGATTGGTGTGTTTTCCGCTTTTCAATTACTGTTAATGAAAATTGTTCCCGGCAAAAAATACAACGGCACTATTACACCAAAAGGAAATGTTCCTGAATATGTTGACAATGGCTTGGCTACCTATCTTATCACATTTGTGGTGTATTTCGTTTGCTCACTTGGTCTCAACTTATTTCCAGCCGGAATTATCTACCACCATTTTGGTGATATTTTAGGGGCATTGAATTTTACAGCACTCTGCTTTTGTGTGCTGCTTTATTTCAAAGGCAGATACTTTCCCTCTACCTCCGACCATTCGCATACCGGCAATTTCATTTTCGATTATTACTGGGGCACCGAATTGTTTCCCCGTATTCTGGGATGGGACATAAAACAGTTTACCAATTGCCGCTTTGGTATGACGGGCTGGTCGTTGGCGGTAGCATCATTTGCGTTTGCACAAAAAGAAATTTACGGCACAGCTGATTGGAGCATTATTATTTCTGCCGCACTGTTATTCATTTATCTCTTCAAATTCTTCGTTTGGGAATCGGGTTATATGAAGAGTATGGATATACAAGTGGACCGTGCTGGTTTCTATATCTGTTGGGGCTGTTTAGTATGGGTGCCGGCTGTTTATACTTCACCGGTTATGTTTATGGTAAAGCACCCGGTAGGATTAAATGTATATGTAGCTGCTTTCATTTTCGTATTGGGCTTTATTTCTATCTGGATTAACTATTGGGCCGATTATCAGCGCCAGCACGTGCGCGCCACCAACGGTAATACTACTATCTGGGGCAAAAAGCCGGAGCTGATTCGCGCCAGTTACACTACACAAACAGGCGAGCAAAAAACAAATCTGCTCTTAGCGTCCGGGTTTTGGGGCATAAGCCGCCATTTTCATTACATTCCTGAAATACTGGCGGCATTTTTCTGGAGTTGCGCTACCGGTTTCAGTTTCTTCGCTCCGTTCTTCTATGTTACATTCCTGACTGTTCTGTTAACTCACCGCGCTTTTCGTGATGACACCAAATGCAGGGGAAAGTATGGTGAGCATTGGAAGGAATACTGCAAATTGGTTCCTTACAAAATAGTTCCGGGCTTAGTGTAAGGTCACAGGCAAAATGCTAAACTTGCCGTCCGATGAATTCAGCGGAACATAAAAACCTTCTTACCAAAGCTTACAATATCAAGAACCGTTTTCTTGCCATGTATAAGCAAGCTAATGCAGGCCATGTGGGCTGTTCGTTAAGCGTTGCAGAACTAATAACCTTTGTCCGGTTTGGATGGATGAATGATTCGGATGAAATTATACTCAGCAAGGGCCACGCAGCGGCCGCACTCTATGCGATGTTGGCAGAAGATGGAACCCTGAGCGAAACTGATATTCAATCTTTTTATAAGAATAACACGTACCTGGCGGCACATCCTCCGGTAAATAAACTGAAGCGGATTCCTTTTGCTACCGGCAGCCTGGGCCATGGATTGTCTATTGCTGCAGGATTGGGACTTGCGCAGAAGTTGAAAAAGACCGACAAAAAAATTTACTGCATCACCAGTGATGGCGAGATCAATGAAGGAAGCACTTGGGAGGCGGCCCTGTTCATTGCGCATCACCAGCTCAGCAACGTAATATGGCTCATCGACAGGAATAAATTGCAGGGCTTTGGCAGAACAGAAGATGTAATGAAACTGGAGCCGCTGGATAAAAAACTGGAAGCCTTTGGCTTTCATGTTGTCGTGGCTGATGGGCATGATTTTTTATCTTTAGAGGCATCAATGCGCAAAGCGCAAAACTCAAAACTTCCATCGGCCATAATTTGCAATACGACCAAAGGGCATGGCTGGAAAACCTATGAAGATAAAGTGGATTGCCATTATTTACCAATGAAAGATGAACAATATGAGTTGGTGAAGAACGAAATGAAAAACGATTTTGAAAAACGAATAGCTACTGTGTAATGCGTGTAGAATTTGCCCAATCTATGATTCGTGCCTTTGACAAGAACAATGAACTTGTTTTTGTGACCGGTGATTTGGGGTATATGGCGTTAGAAAAAGTGCAGGAAAAATTTGGCGAGCACTTTATAAATGCAGGAGTGGCTGAGCAAAACATGGTAACCATCGCAGCCTCGCTGGCACACGAAGGGTTTATCCCCTGGGTATACAGCATTTCTCCATTTGTTACCCTGCGTCCATATGAGCAAATCAGAAACGATGTGTGTCTTCATCATCTGCCGGTAAAAATTGTAGGTAATGGCGGTGGCTATGGTTATGGCATTATGGGGGCTACCCACCACAATATTGAAGATATAGGCGCCATGCGGCTATTGCCCAACATGCGGGTCTATATTCCGTTTGTAGCATCGGATGTGCAACAG
>CAYQRR010000035.1:0-2029 GCA_964419635.1 uncultured Chitinophaga sp.
CTACGGATGCCAATGATTTTGTGATAGGCACTAATAATCTGGAGCGTTTACGAGTGAAACAAACAACCGGCAATACGGGTATTGGAACAGCGGCACCGGCACATTTATTCACCATTAACCACAGCGGCACTACCGATGCTATTGTGGCTACCTATCCTTTCGGTATACAGTTGAATAACACCACGGAGTTAAGCGCGGGGAGTAATACCGTGGGCGCTCTTATTCAGACCTGGAATAACAAACCACTTTTACTCAACGGACAGGGGAACTTTGTAGCCATAAATAAAAACACTGCGCCTATTCAGAATCTGGACATCAATGGAAGATTGAATGTGGCGAATGGTGTGGTACAGCGCGGCACCACCGCCATTACGACCACGAACGATTTGGGTTTGTATTCGCAGGTGGCGGGAAACTGGATTCGCATTGCGGCTAATGCAGCACCTATCAAATTTTTTACAGATCAGGGAGGCGCAAACTCTGCGGGCAACAGCGCCCTTATGGCCATTGATAACTCCAATGGTGGCGGAGTGATGATTGCGGCCGATATAGGCGGCCCGGGGAATGCAGGCGCTCCTTATCAGCGGTCTGTCCTGGAATTAGCCTCCACCACAAAAGGATTTTTGATGCCCCGTCTGACTACTTTTGAGCGCGATGCGATGGGCAATAACCTTGCGGAGGGTCTCCTCATTTATAACACCAGCACCGATTGTTTTGAGTGGTGGGATACCAAAGCAACCCCATCGGGCGGCAATGGTTTTTGGAACAGCTTGTGTGATAATTGCGAAAACATAGTCATCGTTACAGCCAGCCAAACAGGCTTTAATTTAAATGCCTACGTGGGAGGAGGTAAAGCAGAAAATTATTGTGTTTATATCAATCCCGGTGTTACGCTTACGCCATCGGCTAATGGTGGCGGGAACGGAGTAGCGGGTAACCCGGGCTTTAATGCTAACACGATGCCCGCAGGAGCTAAAATCACGCTCTACAATTATGGAACTATTTATGGCGGAGGCGGAAACGGTGGATTGGGTGGAAGAGAAGTAGATGCCGTTTGTTCCGGTTCAGATGCCGGTGGCGGTGTCGGTGGTGCCGGTGGACATGCTATATTGACTTCGGCCGGTGTAGCGGTTACTGTATTTAACTATGGAACTATCCGTGCCGGTGGAGGAGGAGGCGGTGGCGGTGGATGGGGTTGCTGTGCTGCAGGGGGCGGTGGCGGAGGTGGTGCAGGAACTCCGCCAGGCAGTGGTGGAGCCGGAACCACCACCAATTGTGTAAGCGGTACGTTTTGCAATTGCAACTCTTCTAACAGCTCTAGTGGTGCAGCGGGTACTGCTTTGGCCGGTGGAGCCGGTGGGATAGGGGCTAATCGCCCGGCCACGAGTTGCCCCACTTGCAACGGATTTGGTGCCGGCTCAGGTGGCAGTGGTGGAGCACCGGGATTTCCCGGCAATGCCGGTGTAAGTACTAATGCCGGTGGTGGTGGGACTGCCGGATTAGCCTTGCAGGGTAATGGTAGCGGTTCCTCGCTTACTAATTTCGGCACCTCGACCGGAGCTGTAAATCCGTAGCATTTTATAAACTTCAGCGGTGATGAAACAGATTTTTACAGCACTTCAGTTTTTGATTTTGCAAGGGGTAATGGGGCAAATGATTTTATCGCCTGTTGTAAATAATACTGTTTCCATACCGGTGCAGACACAGATTGAAATTGACAAACTGGAGCAAGCGGGCGAGGGTTACATGGTGCTGAATAAAACTACGGGCTGTATCAACTATTTTATCAATAAAACCTGGTATCAGCAATGCGGAAGCTGCCTGCCCGAAACAAAAGACTATACCATTGACTCTGTATTGCAAAAGGGGGCTTCGCTGGAGGTTTATTTTACCAAGGCATCCGAAGATACTTTGATTTTAAAAGCAGCAGATGCGGTGCTGCATGTTTTTGAGGCGGGCAGTCCGGTTGTTTTTAAGTTGCGAGCGAGCACCGACAGGCGGAAGGGATGCCGCCGGTCAGGCGGCAGGC
>CAYQRR010000035.1:2039-13326 GCA_964419635.1 uncultured Chitinophaga sp.
TTGAAGCTTTATAGTTCGGTTTCCAATAAATGCTATGAGGGGCAGCGCGAAAAAGTGATGACCGTGCGCTTGCGAAAAGTGCAGGTGTCTGCCCCGGAGGTAGCCATGGTTGAAGGTAAGCGTATAACGGTTCGTAATATGAACGGAACTATCTGGATGTGCAGCGACTGGCTCCGGGTGCCGGCAGGAAAGCCGGTAAATCAAAGGCTACTAACTTACAGCGATGCCACCTGTCCATCGGGCTGGAAGATGCCTGATAAGAAAGATTGGACGCAGCTGATGAGCTTTTACACTCACCGCACGGCAGAGGTTTTTGATTCGGTGAGTGCCGATAATCTTTCGGTGTCGCTGAATAAACTGGGAGCGTATGCCGTGCCGGAGAAAAAAATGATTGGGGAGTCTGCTATGGGGAGTTACTGGGTCAATGAATCGGCCGCGAACGGTAATCAATATCTGCTCAATGTGACCGATTACGGCTATATGTTTGTAAGCGAGAAGAAAGAAATTGCACGACTGAATCTAAGGTGCATTCGATATGAATAGACTCTTCTGTCTGTTGGTTTTATGGATGATTGGGCTGTCGGGGCATGCTCAGTTGGAGCAAGCAGACCTGGATAGCGCGCTGGTGAAAGGCGTGCGCTATCTGAATGCGTTACCCGAATCGGGATTTCCCTCTTATAATCAGCGGTTGCTCTTGGTTTATATTGCTCGGCAGTATCACCTGCCACTGCCTCCCTCCCCCAATACTTTGCAATTAAACGTGCTGCCAGAGGAAGACGTTCCGGTGTATCAGTTTTATCAGCGATTGATCCAAAAGAAGTTTCGCCCCGATGTCAAAAAACTCACCGCTTATTTTCATCAGACCACCGGTATTCAGCGGATTATGATTTGGGGTCTATATCCTGAACGGTTGCCGTTGGATAGTCAATGTCTGGTTGCTTTTGAAACTGCTACGGGCATTCGCAATATAGCCCATGCTGCATTGGCCCTGCGCTGGTCCGAAGAAAAATCAAGCGAACGACAAAAAGAGCGCTTGAAACATCTGTATGACCAATATGCACAGTTGCTATTGGGCGATTTGCTGAAAGAAAATCCTGCGGGGGATAGTGGCATGGAGGGTATAGTGGGACTCGAAGGCTTGCACAGAAGAAATGCGATAAACTATCGGTGGATTCAAACCATTTTACAGCACCAGCAAGCGGATGGCGGGTGGGCATTCGCTCCCGGGAAAGGTTCTGATTCAAATCCGCATACTACGCTTTTGGCCATTTGGATAGTAGCGGCTATGCGGTCGGGGCAGTGAAAGCATCCTTTGGTGAATAACCGGTTAATTACTTCTGAAAATATTTGTTTGAAATCTTGTCGCAAAATTATTTTCGCGCCAGAAAACAAACACCATGTCCACCCCAGCCACCTCTACTATGAATTATCTGAGCGAACGAATTAATCAAATGCAGGAAAGTGCCACCATCAAAATGGCCAAAATGAGTCGCGAGTTAAAAGCACAGGGGAAAGATATTATTGACCTGAGCCTGGGCGAACCGGATTTTGACACTCCACAGCATATTAAAGATGCCGCCAAGGAGGCCATTGATAAAGGATACACGAAGTATACTCCGGTGCCGGGCTATCCGGAATTGCGCAAAGCCATCGTTGAAAAATTTAAGCGCGACAATAATCTGGATTATACCATCGAGCAGATTGTAGTGTCTACCGGAGCCAAACAGAGCATTGCTAATGTGGTGATGAGTTTGATCAATCCGGGCGATGAGGTATTGCTGCCGGCACCCTATTGGGTGAGTTATGCCGCCATAGCCGAGTTGGCCGAGGGCAAGTGTATTGAGATACCGAGTACGATTGAAACCAATTTTAAAGTGACTCCGGCACAGTTGGAAAAGTATATTACGCCCCAAACCAAGCTCATCATTTTCTCTTCGCCCTGTAACCCTACGGGTTCGGTGTATTCCAAGACTGAGCTGGCCGGTATTGCAGCGGTATTGAAACGCCACCCCAACCTATTTGTGCTGTGCGATGAAATTTATGAATACATCAACTTTACCGGTGAAAAACACACCAGCCTGGCCGAGTTCGCGGATATCAAAGAACAGGTGATTACCGTAAACGGTTTTTCCAAAGGCTTTGCCATGACCGGCTGGAGGCTCGGCTACATTGGCGCGCCACTGGCTATTGCCAAGGCCTGCGACAAAATGCAAGGACAAATTACTTCCGGCACCTGCTCTATTGCACAAAAAGCCGGAGAGGCTGCTTTGCTTACCGATATTACGCCCAGCCTGAAGATGGTGGAGCAGTTTAAAAAGCGCAGAGACCTCGTTTATGCCTTGCTGAAAGACATACCCGGCCTGAAGGTGAACTTGCCCGATGGTGCTTTTTATTTCTTTTTTGATGTGAGCAGTTATTTCGGGAAATCCTACAACGGTAAAGTATTGAATACCCCCGAAGATATTTCGCTATACTTATTGAGCGAGGGCAATATTGCCCTGGTGAGTGGCGAAAGTTTTGGCGACAAAACCTGCCTGCGCATGAGCTATGCCACCAGCGAAGAAAAATTAACCGAGGCCTGCAAGCGTATGAAAGCCGCCCTGGCCCAGTTACTTTGAGTTTTTTAACCCCCCCCACTATGTCCAACAACAAACTCAACTTCTCCAACATCAACGTATTAATTATCGGTGATGTGATGGTCGATTATTACCTCTTTGGAGAGGTGAACCGCATTTCGCCCGAAGCACCGGTGCCGGTGGTGGAAATTGAATCAAAAGAAAGCCGCCCGGGCGGTGCTGCCAATGTAGCCCTCAACTTGTTGCAATTGGGCGCCAAACCGTTTTTGCTGTCGATGATTGGCCGCGATAATACCGGCACCCTTTTAATAAATATGCTGAAAAATGCCGGTGTGCGCACCCATCACATTTTGCAGCACAAGAACAGAACCACCACCCTGAAGACGCGCATTTTTGATGACGACAAGCAGGTAGTGCGTTTTGATGAAGAAGATGCCGAGGATGTGCAGGACGCGCAGGAGGCTTTGCTCATTAAAGAGTTTAAAAAGATAGTAGCCAACGATAAGATTGACATCATCATTATTCAGGATTACAACAAAGGCGTGCTTACCAAATATTTCATTAAGCAGATTTTGCTGCACGCCACCAAAGCGGAGATTCCGGTGGCGGTGGACCCCAAGGAGCGCAACTTTCTCGATTATCAGGCCATTGATTTGTTTAAGCCCAATCTGCGCGAGTTTTCGGAGGCCATTGGGTATCGTATCAATTCCAAGAGCATTGAAAGCCTGCGCAGCGGAGCAGAAGAACTGCGCAGAAAAAACAGATTTAAAAACCTGATGGTCACGCTGGGGGCCCATGGCATCTTCTGCTTTACGCGCGATGGACAATCGTTTATTGTGCCGGCCAAAGCTATTAAAGCGGCCGATGTGTCGGGGGCCGGAGATACTGTCATCAGCATAGCAGCACTTGCTTTTGTGCAAAAATATCCGATGAAAGAAATTGCGCAGTTTGCCAACAAAGGAGCTGCAGCCGTGTGCAAGAAAGTGGGAGTAACCCCCGTGGCGCTTAAAGAACTGAAGTAACAGCGCATGAAGAAGCCCACTTCATTTCAGCAGCAGGCCATTTCGAAGAAAAACATTTACCCCGTCCGCCCATCGTTGATGGACTATCTCCGCGAACACCAGCGGGCTATCTCCCTGCCGGTAACCTATCAGGAGCTGCGCCATTTTTCGGGTGCAGTGCCGGTGCGCGATAAAAAAGGGAAAGATACTCTGTGGGAAGCGGCCTTGTATCCGCAGAGCGAAATGGCCCATATACACACGGCTCTCAAAAGCATATACGCCATCCTGAAAACCGGTGGCGACACTTCGGTGCACAAACATTTGCTGGTAGACCGTATTGACTACTGCACCTTTGGCAACTCTAATCCTTTCCGGGTTCGCATCGTCAACGACCTCAACGACAATTACGATTACTTCTACATTAAGCAGGCCGATGCCTCGCGCATCTATGGTCTGGAGCTGGAGCATATTCTTTCGCCTTCGCGCATTCATTACTATGTGAATGAGCAAACCCTGGTGGAAGAACACATTGCCGGCATACCGGGCGATCAGTTTTTGGCCTATCACCTTTCCAACGCGGAGTTTAACAAGGTGCGCATTGCCAAAGAGTTTGTGAAGTTTAACGAACGCTGTCTGGTGCGATTGCTGGGCGATATGCGTTCCTATAATTATGTGTTTGACATTACGCCCGATTTTGAAGAGGTACAGTTTCGTATACGCGCTATTGATTTTGATCAACAGAGTTACGAAGGCAAGCGCACTTTATATCAACCCCAGTTTTTTAAAGAGAATCTGGCGCTGGTGCAGTTGACCCTCCAATTGCTTACTAAAGAAACCATACAGCAATATCAGAAAGAAGAGCGCACTATGATAGCGCGCAGAAGTATATCGAGCCATCACCGGCTGGCGCAATTGCTGGAGGTGATGCAAAGCGACCCTATTTCGCCTGCCGAAAAAATCAAGCAACTGGCCAAAGAGCTGGGCACTTATTATCACACTCCCAATTTTGAGGCTTGCCAATCTATGGGCGATATTGTGCAGGTAAGCTTACGGCAACTCACCGATAGCCTGCAGAGCTAAGCTGCAGTACACACTCCGTAACATTTTTTTTAAGTGTGCGTAAACCATAGCCGTAACAACAAGCTACAGCTATGACCAACACACGCATTCAAAAAATCGAGAAGGAGAAATTGAAGGAATGCGCGTTTAAAGTGCCGGTATATCATTTTACCGATCATGAATTACGCGAACGAAACAGAAGACTTTATCTGGCCATGCTCATGGGCAACAACTTTCACAGTAAAGTGAAAATTGTGTTTAATACCATGGAAGGCTACAAAGAAGTGTTCTCTACGGTGTGGGCCACCACCGAAAAATTTATCCTGCTGAAAGGCGGAAACTTTATTCCCATTGAGGCAATTGCCCATGTGGAACTGGAATAACCCGCCAACACCACCCAGCTTATTCGCCCGCAGCCTAGCTGCGGGCTTTTTTATTTCATTTGCCGCATAAGTTTTTTACACGATGGAACAAACGAAGAAAGTATTGCGTGCTGCCCACGGCACCCAACTCAGTTGCAAAGGGTGGGTGCAGGAAGCTGCCCTGCGCATGTTGATGAACAATCTGGACCCCGAGGTAGCCGAGCGCCCCGAAGATTTAATCGTTTATGGCGGCCTGGGGAAAGCGGCCCGCAACTGGCCGGCCTTCGATAAAATAGTGGAATGCTTAAAGGATTTGGAAGAAGATGAAACGCTGCTGATACAAAGCGGAAAGCCCGTGGGTGTGTTGCGCTCACATAAAGATGCTCCGCGGGTAATACTCGCCAACTCTAACCTGGTGGGCAAGTGGGCTACGTGGGAACACTTTCGCGAGCTGGAGAAAAAAGGGTTGATGATGTACGGACAAATGACTGCCGGCAGCTGGATTTATATCGGCAGCCAGGGTATTGTGCAGGGCACGTATGAAACTTTTTTGTCGCTGGCCGAGCAGCACTTTGGCGGCACACTGAAAGGCAAGCTGAATGTAACAGCCGGTCTGGGCGGTATGGGTGGCGCACAGCCGCTTTCCATTACCATGAACGAGGGCGTGTGTCTGGCTGCTGAAATGGAAGAGTGGCGCATACAGAAACGAGTGGAAACCCGCTACCTGGATAAATACACGCATGATATGGATGAAGGCATAGACTGGGCGCTGGAAGCCAAAGCCAAAGGCGAGGCAGTGAGCATTGGGGTGTGCTGCAATGTGGTGGATCTGTTGCAGCGATTGATAGACCGCAACATCACCCCCGATACCCTCACCGACCAAACATCGGCACATGACGAGCTGGTGGGCTATTTCCCTGAAGGGTTGAGTGTGGCCGAAGCCAAAGTACTGCGCGAAACCAATCCTGACGAATATTGTGCGCGCTCGCTGGACACCATGGCGAAGCATGTGCGCCAGATGCTGGAGTTGCAAAAGCGCGGAGCCATCACCTTTGATTACGGCAACAACCTGCGCGGGCAAGCCAAAGACAAGCGCGGGGTAATGAACGCTTTTGATTTCCCCGGATTTGTGCCGGCTTATATCCGTCCGCTGTTTTGCGAGGGTAAAGGGCCGTTCCGCTTTGTGGCTCTGAGTGGCGACCCCAACGATATTGCCGTGTGTGATGAAAAACTGAAAGAACTGTTTCCGGAAAATAAAGGCTTGCTGCGCTGGCTCAAGATGGCCAAAGAAAAAATTGCTTTTCAGGGCTTGCCCGCCCGCATTTGCTGGCTGGGCATGGGCGACCGCGAAATTGCCGGACTGGCCTTTAATCAATTAGTGAAAGAAGGAAAGGTGAAAGCTCCCATCGTGATTGGCCGCGACCATCTGGATACCGGCAGCGTAGCCTCGCCCAATCGCGAGACAGAGGCCATGATGGACGGCAGCGATGCCGTGGCCGACTGGCCTATCCTCAATGCTTTAATCAATACTGCCGGAGGGGCCAGTTGGGTTTCGTTTCACCATGGTGGGGGAGTGGGCATGGGCTATTCTTTGCATGCCGGTATGGTGATAGTGGCCGATGGCACTGAAGATGCCCACCGCAGACTGAAGCGTGTGCTGCATAACGACCCGGCCATGGGCGTCATCCGCCATGCCGATGCGGGCTACGATATTGCCAAAGCCACCAGCAGCCAATACGGACTGGATATTTAACCGGCCCACACCTGCGTGCCTTCGCTGCAATTGGTGCAGATGTCTATCTCCTTTCTGGATTTTAAAATGCGGCTGCGGAAGCTGCGGTATAAATCGCTTTGCCAGATTTGTGCAAATGATTTAGAATGTAAGTCGCCCAGCTGGTGCTGTGCATCTTTATCAAAGCAGCAGGGCACTATTTTTCCATCCCAGGTAATCACGGCACTGTGCCACAGTTTCCAGCAGTGGTTCAGCAGTTCGTTCTTGATGCGATACGTGCCATCGCTTTGCTTTTTGTAACGAGCATATTTATCCAAGGAGGGTATGAGCTCGTTGCCCTGTTTGAAATCATAGACCTGTGCCGTTTTCAGTTTCACTTCATCCACGCCCAGTTCTTTGGCTAATTGATATACATCGGCTATTTGGTGTTCGTTGGGTTTCACCACCAGAAACTGAAACACAATATGCGGAGTGCGCGAATTTAAATCGCGTTTGGCTTTCACCAGCTGCCGGGTGCCTTCTATCACCTTTTGCAGGCTGCCCCCTACGCGGTATTGCTCGTATGTTTCCTGAGTGGTGCCGTCAATGGAAATAAGTATGCGGCTAAGGCCGCTCTCCACTGTTTCGCGGGCTTTGCGCTCCGTCAGGTAGTGTGCGTTGGTGGAGGTAACGGTATAAATGTTTTGGGCGCTGGCATACTTCACCAGTTCGGTAAAGCGCGGATGCATGTAGGGCTCGCCCTGAAAATAAAAGTAGAGATACAGCAGCCGGTCGCTGAGTTCATCCACGGTTTTTTGGTAGAAGTCGTAGTCCAGATGGCCGGTGGGGCGCGTAAACGATTTTAAACCGCTGGGGCACTCGGGGCAGCCGAGGTTGCAATGCGTAGTGGGCTCTATAGATACATTGAAGGGCAGGCCCCACTGCACGGGGCGCTGCGCCCATTTGGCTATGTAAAACGAGGACAGCACCGCCACGGCATTCCACGCTTTTTTCAGCGAGAGCGTTTGAAGAAAATGGAGTGCATCGTGCAGGTGCATGCGGCTAAAATAAAATTAGCTGCGGGTGCATGCTGTAGCCTGTAAATGTTTTTGCCTTCAATTCGCGGATTGGAATAAAGCAATTCTGTTTCCTTCAGTGTCTTCTATTTCAGCAACAAGGCCTATTCCATTGTCTGTTACAGGATATAATACCTGTCCGCCATTTGCGGTAGCCCATTGAAGGGTCGCTTCTATACGCTCTGTTTTGAAATAAATCAGCACTCCGTCTTTGGTGGGTTTGTAAATGTCGCCTTTGGCTAATGCGCCTGAAATGCCTTTGTATTCGTCCGTAAAAGGGAATAAGGCCATTTCATTGTTGTCCATCATTTGCGGGTGGAAGTGAAAGTGGAATACGGCTTTGTAAAACCGAATGGCTCTGTCCATGTCGGTTACCGGTATTTCGAAGTATATAACAGGGTTTGATATCATTGGCCTAAGCTATTATTTTAAAATAACCGATAAGCCATAAAGCTGCTGTGGGTGTTTCAGCCAATCGACAGACGGGTCCACTGCATCCTTTCCCATCTGCCGGTTGGTGTGCTTTTTTTTAGAATAATGGAGGGTGAAGACGCCCGCCACCCGGGAAAGGCGGAGCATCGGCAGCATGCAAGCATGAACTGATATACACTACCAGCTTCCTTCTTTCTTCATGGCCAGGTAAGTCCAGGCTCCTCCGGCAAAATCGAGGGCAGCGAAGAGCAGCATAACGGGCTCCATCATTTGCAGGTATACAAACGCAGAAAAGAAAAAGATAATGGTGCAGCGAATGCAAGCGGTAACTTTGAAAATAACGGAAAGGTTTTGCCTGGCCGCTACAATGTAATAAACCGATAGTGCCATCAGTAAAATGCCCGATAATCGTATCCAGACTTCACTGGTGTTTTCCACGCCTATAACGGTTAAAAAAATATTAGGTATCAATAAGAGTGTGGCCCCCACCAACGTGAGGTAAATACCAAATACAAAAACACTTTTAGCGGAATGGGTCATCGTCTTTAGTTTATAATCAAGTTTAAAGTGCGCTGTGCTAACACTTGTAGCAGCGATCAGGTTGGTGAAGTTTCGTTACCACGAAACTATAACACTAACGAGGGCTAAATATACCCGAACCTTTTCATCTCTATAGGGTCACCTTTTATTCCCTAAAAATCCGAAAGGCATTAAAAAAATGGCGGGTGAAGACACCCGCCAGTAAAGAACGTAGTTTCATTTATCGGTTGGCGAGGTATTGTTAGCCCGAAACTATACTGCCAACCAGGGCTTGTTAATTTTTAACCCATTGGATATACTCTGTGAAATTTTTAAAATGGTAGATTTGCCTCATTCTATCATTCAACCCCTTTACTATGGAAAAAATCTCTACTTCGTTATTCCTCCTGTTATTAACCATCAGCTCCTTACAGGCACAATCTAAGCGCGATAAACCTTTGAGCTTAATCACCGGCACTTCAGCTATCACATCACAAGAATCAGGAAGGGGCGGTGGCCCCACTGTTGGGTTAGGTGATTGTGATTTTTTATTTACTGTAGACACTGCCACCAACGGCAACGATGGCATTATGTTTGAAATTACTGCTGCACAGCCCATCATCATCCGCTCGCTTAACTGTTTATTGGAAGGCGATACCGGCCATGTGAAAATTTATTACAAAACCGGTTCCTACACCGGGTCTACCGGTAGCCCTGCCCACTGGACCTTTGCTGACAGCGCTTTGGTAGTTCCTGAGTTTGGGTCTATTATTCGACTGCCAATTAACCTTTCTCTAAAAGTAGGTGCGTTGCAAACCGTATCTTTCTACATTACTGGAAACGGTGGCCCTGCTAGTGTAGCCTACAACAATGGCACCACAGAAGGAAACATTTTTGTGCAGGATGCCAACCTGGCCATCAAAGAAGGGGTGGGAGTGAACTACCCTTTTGGAACCACATTTTCGCCAAGAGCTTTCAGGGGTTCGGTTAATTACTGCCTTGATACCCCCACCGTTTGCAAGAGCCTTACTACTACTTTTGCAGCTGGCAATGGTAACGATGGCGCCATGTTTAGTATAGAAGCTAAAAGCCGCGACCTCTTGATTGAGAATATTCTTCCGGTTGCCGGGTCGGGTAACTATAGCGTATATTACAAAGACGGGCCGTATACCGGTTTTGAAACTACACCGGCTGCCTGGAATTTTATTGACAGTGCATCCTTGGTTTCTCCCGGATCTTTGCTTCCGGCTCCAGGTTTTAGCAACCTGAACGTGGTGGTGCCCGCCAATCAGCGCACCAGTTTTTATGTAACCGGACATGGTGATAGCGGGGGATTGGAATACTCGGACGGAATCCTGCTCGATTCTCTTTTTGCCAGCGATAACAATATCCGGTTCTTTGAAGGCACAGGGGTTAGCTATCCTTTTGCCGGCAACTTTAGTCCAAGGGTATTTAATGGCATTATCAACTACTGTTTTCTGGGCGATACGATTGCTCCCGCGCTCAACATTACCACCTCGGCATCGGACCCCACCAGTTCGGCTTCCATCCCTGTTACGTTTACCTTTACTAAACCCGTTACCGGATTTGACCTTTCCGATATACTCGCCAGCAACGGCACCATCGCTCCGCTTAGTGGCAGCGGCAGCGTCTATACTTCCTCGCTTACGTTTACGGGTGCCGGATTGGCCCGTGTAATTGTGCCTGCCGGTGCCGGGTTCGACCAGTCGGGCAACCCGAGCAAGGCCGACACACTGGAGATTGTTTACACCCCCGTGGGCATCACCGATTTGCCAGCCGATAGCCGCTTTGCTGCCGGTTACAATGCCGGAAACGAAACAGTGTTTGCCGCTTCGCTTGCTGGCGAACTGCTGGAGCAAATGCAACTCTATACCCTGCAAGGCCAACTGGTGTTGCAAGCGGCCCCGAATAGCGATAAATCAGAATTGAATGTTTCGGGCGTGGCCAAGGGAGTGTATATATGCACCGTTACCATGAACGGTGAAACCCACAACCGCAAACTTACCATCTACTAATTAGACCTTACCGAATTCAAAAACTGCCGCACCTGCGGCAGTTTTTGTTTGAGGCAGGCAGGTTATAAAACTGAACATTCGCCCATTTGATATTTGGTAGGGCTTTGTTTTAAAGGTAGCGGGTGAAGAGAGCTGCTGCTAAGCAAGCGAAGCCTTATAATGCCGCAGAGTCCTCTGCGAGTGACTGTGCGAAGGGGGATTCCGGCATGCAGCCAATGCCTGATATATAACACGGCTGTAAACCCCACAGCGCGCGAACAGAAAATATATCTAATGAAGAGAGCCGCCCGTAAGCAAGCGAAGCCCTATACTGCCGCAGAATCCTCTACGAGTGACTCTGCGAAGGGGGGAGATTCTGTGGGAGGGAATACCTAAGGCTACTTATCTATTGTAACATATCTGTATAGATAGTATAAAAGAGCAGGAGTAATAGCAAATAGCATGAACTCTGTGATATCATAAGCACGATAGTCACTACAATTGATTGGGTAAATAAGCTCTAAAGGGTAGTTAGT
>CAYQRR010000035.1:13336-13894 GCA_964419635.1 uncultured Chitinophaga sp.
CTTTGTCAAGTTCACCAAACATGTTTCCTCTGGTAATGTAACGGTAATTGGTATCGTAAGTGTATCCGTAGTATCTATTGACTTTAGTCTTATATGCTCCCTGTCTATCGTACTTGCTATAGTAACTTGCGACTAATAATACTAAGTTTAGAAAAGCCCAAAAGACCAAAAGTGCTACAATTATTCTATGCGCTCTCACCTTATTTTAAATTTTAATGTATACAAGTTTATACCTTTTTCTTTATAAATACAGGATCTTTAAAGTCTAAAACTGGATGAGTGAATTCATCTTTTTCTACCACACAGTGGGTGCAAATATTTTTGAGTTATAGGATTAGATTTCATTATGTCAATAAAGTCTTTATCGTTTGTCCAGTATAAATCATTTCTACCTACATAAGCTGTAATTGCAATATCCATAAAGTCATTTCTTTTTACAGTTCTCATTTGTTTTTCAAAAAATCTCTTATCGTAGTCGGTCCAAACATTCAACAAAAATTCTAAGTCATTCCATCCGTCATCGTTCAGGTCACTGATCGAGACGTAGATCGGGCTCCC
>CAYQRR010000036.1:0-7678 GCA_964419635.1 uncultured Chitinophaga sp.
ATGTAATTGTACTTTCCTCCGCATTGTCTACCGGCACTTCATACACCAACTGGCCGTTCATGTTATATATCTTCAAGGTCAGGTTATCCTCCGCGGCCTTTAACTTAATGGTGATAGAGATGCTGCCTTCAAACGGATTGGGAAAAGCACGGATAGCCATTGTATTTTCCCAATCTTCCAAGCCCACTGTGCCGCCTCCACCGCCATTCGGATTGTTTTCGCAGTCGGCACAATACTGGCTGGTGTCGGCATATTCCAGCGCCAGAAAGGCAGTGTATTGCGAAAGCACCCGCGTTTGCAAACTGGTGTCGCGAATCATGTATTTGGTTTGGTTATCGGGGTTGGGGTTGTTCTTTTCGTTGTGGGCAATAAACGCACCGGCCCACATCTTGCGCAGTATAGAATCTTCGGGGGTGGCGTTGCTTACGTTCACTACCTGCTGAAACGGCACCCCGTTATACATCCCCGTCAATTCAATATCAAACACCGGTGAGCCATAATACTTACCCACTTGGGTGTAAGTGCTATTCAACGAAACCACCGTAGAAGACTGATTGCTGAACTTGGCATAGCAAAAGCCATTGGCCAGCGACACGTGCGCATCAAAATTCTGGAGTTGCCCTTGCAGGCGCTCAAACACTTCGCGCGCGGCTTCATCCAATGGCCGGTTGCCCGAGTAATATGGGTAGCTGTAATAGTTATATAAAATACGTTCGTAGTCGCCACTGGTCATGGCGCTTAAGTTTTCGTTGAAATACTGATTGCCGAAATAATACTGACCACCCAACCAGCTTTGGCTGTAGTTCATAGTGGTGTATTCGATAATACGAACCGGGATGGTGTGTGCGCCCATCAGATCGACTAAATCAGTCATTAACTGATTGGCGGTTTGGGGAGTGGATTGATTATCGGTATTGCTGAATAGTACAATTTCTCCTTCTCCGCCATGTGTTTGAATAAACGTGATGGCGCTATAGAGCAATGAAGGAATATTGGTGTAGTTGGAAATTGGGTTATTGGCCTGTGCTGCTCCAAACACGGTAGCCAGGTGCAATGAATCGGACGGCACCCAATCAGGTGATGCGCTGGCAATGTTGAGCTGGCTAAACATCAGATTAAAGGAATCGTTGGGCGACAGATAGCCTGCGGCCATACTGCGTGCCTGCGCCAGAATATCGTTGGGCGTATAGCTGCTCATGCCGGGTTCATAGTCAAAGAGCAGGAGCACCTTGCGGCCCGCCACCGCGGGCACAAAATGGCCGGGGCGAATGCTCAACTGGTAATAGCCTTCGCTGGAAGACGTAGGAAAATAAGTAGCCTGTATACCATTGAGCAGCGAGGAACCGAGGTGATAGGTCAGCAGATTACCCGAAGCGTAATGCGTGGAGCTCACCATGGCAGATTGATAGCCTGCGGGATTTTGCTGAAAATTAAGGCCCGGAATTTCGGTTACAGAAGGGTTTTGGAAAGTAGCATTTTCGTAACACTGCAGGTGCAGCGTGGGGCGTATCTGCGATGCGTTTAAAATATTTACCGGCAAGGAAGCCGACACCCCAAGTTGGTTCCAGTTCACCGGCACCAAGTAGGTAATCTTTACCTTCCGCTGCTCGTTGCCGGCCATGGGAAATACCCGCAACTCGTACTGAGTGGGCGTGTTCTTATATAAGATGGAAGGGTCTTGCCTGCGCTGCACAATGCCTTCGTAAATCAGATTGGCGCGGGTTCTGTCGAGCAATTGTGCACGGCTGATATAGGGCCCCACCCACAACCACGAATCGTGCACGATGGCGTTTTCGGGCAGGTCGAAGTTTAGTACTACTTCAAAGGTATCCTGCACATTATAGCTGGAGGGCTTGGTGGAGAAGTTGAGATAAAGACCATATTCCAGATAAGCCCCTTTGGGCTTAATGGTGAGCGTAGCCGAATCGATACTGCCCGTGCCACCCTGCCAACCCTGCGGGTCGCGATAGGAGAGGTAGGTATAGCTGAATCCGGATCTGGCTGTGAGCAATAAAAGCGTAAGTAGAATAGTGTTTTTCATAAGGAGAGTTTTGGTTAAGAGATTTTACTTCAATCGATGAGTGAATGTAAAGCCAAACCATCCGGGTTATGAAAAAAAGAATGTCATTGTTTTGTCATAAAAACAGCGCTAGGCGATTTCGCGCATTCTTTCCTCGAGCGATTTCTTTCTAAAACCCTCTTTTGCAGGAATGTGGTCCATAGCATATTCGGCCAGGGCGGTGATGGTAAACGATGGGTTCACGCCCAGATTGGCCGGCATAATGGAACCATCCATAATATACATGTTGGGGTAGCCGTGCACGCGAAAATATTCGTCCACTACTCCCTCCTCTTTGGTGGCTCCCATGGGGTTGCCTCCAAGAATGTGTGCCGTGGTGCTCATGTTAAACATCACTTCGCTGAAGGCGTTCATGGGCACGGCATCGGATTTGGCGGCATAGCGATGCAGCACGTCCTGCCCCACCGGTATATAGCTGGGTACCTTGATGCCTTCGTTGTTATCAAACTTTAAGGAAGCCCCGAAAAGACCGCGGCTCAGTTTCATCTTCATGGCGTTGGGCACACTTTGCATAATCAAGAGCACAATAGAGTTTTTGGCCACTTCGGTTTCAAAAATATAGCGCATCATATTGCGCGGCTGGCTCAGCATGTTGCCCAGCATTTTGGCGGTGCGCACCAGACCGTTGCCCGGGCCGGCCGCAAACACTCCCAGCCGCATCATGGCTCCGCTGCCATCGGGGTATTTGCATAATTCTATATGGGTGTTTTCATCGGGGTTGAATACCCGTGAAATGGCAATACCGTGGTTCAGTTTGTGCGATGAACCGCCCACCCCGGCTATCATTTCACTATTGGTCAAAATATTGTGTCCGAGTTTATCACTCAGTTCAGGAAGTGTTTTGTGGACATATTTTTGCTCGAACAATAACTTGAGCGTGCCCAGCACCCCCCCGCTTACTACCAGGCCTTTGCTGCGGTAAGTTTTCCTGTTTTTAGAGAAGAAATTGGTTTGGCTTTCGGTATGGACGAGATACGCTCCGTCCTTATATTCAATCTTCTTGACCTGCGTTTCGGCCACAATTTCGGCTCCATAATCCTGCGCAAAAAACAGATAGTTTTTGTCGAGCGTGTTCTTGGCATTTTCGCGACAGCCCACCATGCAGCCCGCACACTCGGTGCAGCCTTTGCGCAGCGGCCCCAGGCCTTTGAAGTAAGGGTCTTTTTCTTTCTGTGTGTCGCCAAAGTAAACGCCCACATAATCCACGGGCTTATACGAATCGCCCCGACCCATATCGGTGGCTACGGCTTTCAGATATTCATCTTCCACAAACTCGCGCTTATACTTAGCCGAACCCAGCATAAAAGCTGCCCGCTCGTAATAGGGCGCCATCACCTCTTTCCAGTTTTTGAAATGACTCCAGATAGGATTGGTCCAAAAAGCTTCTTTGGGTATCATGTGTGTGTTGGCATACACCAGGCTGCCACCTCCCACCCCTGCCCCGCTGAGTACCAGCACCTCTTTGAAGAAATCCATCTTCATGATGCCCCACCAGCGCAAGGCCGGTACCCACAAAAATTTGCGCAGGTTCCAGTTGCTTTTCGGAAAATCTTCGGCTTTCCACCACTTGCCTTTTTCTATCACTAATACCGAATAACCTTTTTCGGCCAGGCGCATGGCGCTAACGCTGCCTCCGAACCCGGAGCCAATCACAATGTAGTCGTATGTTTTTTCAGTGCTCATAGTGTGGATTAAAAGTGATGCGAGTGGTGTATAGGTCCAGGGCGTGGGTGGTCATTTCCAAATAGCCGCTCACGATTCTTTGGGTGGAATCAAAATTTATATCGGTAAACCGATAGTGCAGTGCTTTGGTTCGCAGCGGCTGCGAAAAAGATACGATAGCCGAAAAGTGTGCCTCCGTATGGAGCCCGAAATCGGTTTCAAAATCATTATGAGCATTAAACACATTTTCGGCCTGGCTATCAGCTGCGGGCGGGGTTTCCAGGCTGCCGATGTTGAGCGGCTCCACGCGGATATGCAGCCGGGTGACTATTTCGGGGTCGGTGCTATCGGCCCCGATGCGCACCGCAAACGGAATCTTAATGCGGCCCGCCAGCGGATTCACGCTCCACTTCTTCATCCGGTTGCTGCTTTCGTGAAACAAACCGATGTGCCATATTTTGCTCTCGCCCGGGTCTCCGGGATTGGCTTTGAGCCACCACACCCATTCGTAGGGGTGCAGCTCGGGGCCGCAGTTGTGGTTGCAATCATTACAAAACACTCCATAAAAACCCATACTGGGATGTTCGTTTTCAAAATTGGGGTGCTCTTTTAAGCCACCATAGCCGGGCAGGGTAGGGAAAAACAAATAGTTCAATTGAGGCCGAAAGGCAGCGGGTGGCGTAAGCTCGCAGTGCAGGCGATAGTTTTTATTGTTGAGGGCATTAGTGTCGCGCACATAGGGAATGGTGTCGTAGTTGGTGCGGTGGCTGGGCCGCACATCCTGCTTGTGATATTTTTTGGCGCGGTCGTAGCCATCGAGTACGCGCCACAAATATTTCCGGGTATGAAATCGCAAATCAAAATTGATATCGTATTCGGTAAACTCTTCGCTGCCGCTGCGCGAATGGCGATAAACGGTGCCCACAAATTTTTCTTTTTTCATACTCACCGCCCGCCAGTTAAAGCCGGCAAAGGCATGGATAAACCAACCCAAAGGTCCCAGTTTGTGATGTTGCTTTTTGCGCTCAATTACGGAATCGGCCAGGGCGGGCTCCACCAGGTCCAGGAGTTGTTCGTTCAGGGTATCGTTACCGGCAATGTCCGCATTGCTTTGCAGCAGATGGGTAAACGCTTCGGGGGTGGGGCCATACGTTTGAATCGTATAACGAGTTTGCGCAAAACTTGTTTGTAGTAATATTGTTGAAGCAAGAACACCTGCGAATACAAAACGCATGGAAGATTTTTTCGGCATTATCAAAAGTATTTTTTGTGAACAATAATTTAACCATAAGCCCTTTAAAAGACTGGAGCGGCCAGTCGGTGCATCCGTATGTGATAGCGGGCCCCTGCAGCGTGGAAGGCGAAGATCAGGTGATGAACACCGTGCTGGAGATGGTGAAACACGCAGCCGGCCGGGTGCAAATGATACGCGCAGGCATCTGGAAACCCCGCACGCGGCCCAATAGCTTTGAGGGCGTGGGCGAAATAGGCCTGCCCTGGCTTAAAAATGCGGCCCTGGCTGTGGGCCTGCCGGTGTGTGTGGAGGTGGCCAACCCCGAGCACGTGGAAGCAGCGCTCAAAAATGAAATTGATGTGTTATGGATTGGCGCGCGCACCACGGTGTCGCCTTTTGCCGTGCAGGAAATAGCCGATAGCCTGAAGGGCGTAGACATTCCGGTGCTTATTAAAAACCCCATTAACCCCGACCTGGACTTGTGGGTGGGGGCGCTGGAACGCTTTAACCAGGTGGGGCTGCGCAAGCTCGGGGTGATTCACCGCGGTTTTTCTTCCTACCAAAAATCCATTTACCGCAACCAACCCATGTGGGAAATACCGATTGAACTGCGCAGGCGCTATCCGCAAGTGCCCATACTGGTGGACCCCAGCCACATGGGTGGCTCGCGCGAGTTAATTTACAACCTGGCGCAGCAAGGCATGGATATGGGTTTTGATGGCCTGATGATTGAAAGCCACATACAGCCCGATAAAGCCTGGAGCGATGCCAAACAGCAGGTAACGCCCGAGCGCCTGGCCGAAATCCTGCAGGCACTGGTGGTGCGCCAGCCCAATGTATCGAGCAATGGCCTGCAGCCGCTCTATGACCTGCGCGCCCGCATCGACCGCATAGACGATTACATTATAGAACTGCTGGGCGAGCGCATGGGCATATCGGAAGAGATTGGTTCGCTCAAAAAAGAAAACAGCCTGGCCATTCACCAAAGCGAGCGCTGGGCACAGATTGTAAAACGCGCCCTGGCCAAGGGCAAAACCGGTGGCCTCACCGAAGAGTTTATCCTCAAGCTGTTTCAGCAAGTGCACAACGAAAGCATCCGCCACCAGGGCAAGGTGATGGAGAAGTAAAGGAAAGAGAAGTAACTGTTTGTTGGAGAAAGGTGTGTTGGTGACAACACCAGTAAAGGCTTAGTGGATGGAAACGGTGGTGATAAATGTCTATTTTTACCTAACGAAATTAACAGCCCTCTGTAATGAAGTTTTCTAGTTGTATACTATCTACCCTATTATTGGCACTAACTCTGGTAACCTGTTCTAAAGTTGATGACACCCCAATTTCTGAAAATCCGATGATTAAGTTGATGGATACTGTATCAGGAGAATATATTGTAAGAAGAAATAATTGGAGCACATGCCTTCCATGTCCCCCTCCTTTTCAATACAGAGATAGCCTGTTGCCTGAAACTTTGATCTTAAGTTTGACAAAAATTGATGACAGTATTGCTTTCGTGACGGTATACGATAGTGTTACTTTGACTTTAAGGTATGACTCTACAGTAGTTTCCCCATTCTATTTGCCGTACGCTGAAAATTTTATTTATGACCCTTCCATAAATTTTGGGAAAGGTCTTTATGGACCAGGTACTCAAAATAATGCCACACTCTCTTTGTATAAAAACGATTCTCTAACTCTCACTTATTCTTCAGGTGGCTTTGGAGGTTCTTCAGGAAGAACATATAAAGGAGTCAAAAGGCAATAATTCTTTACACACCGCTATGCTCTATCTTAAGAAAAGCAATAGTCAGGTAGAACAAAAATTGTCTGACCAAGGTAAGACAACATAGCGGACTCTTTCCTCAGCGCTTTAAAAGCTTGAAGCCGATGTCGCGGCCCTGCCCCTGAAACATGGCGAGGTTTATCCAAAACAAGGCGAACTGTTGCATAAGTTCAAATTTATCGTGTCGGCAGCAATACTGTCTGTCGGCAACGCTACAGACACCGCGACAGGTATTTTGGTCCAAAAAACAAACGCCCCCGACTGTGTCGGGGGCGTTTTTAAAGTGAAGCCGATGTTGGTTTAGAAGGTCACCTGCGCGCGGGCAAAGAACTGAGCGCCCATTAAAGGGGTGCCCGGGAAACTGCGCCACTGGTAATTGACAAAATTGTTGACGTTGATAGACAGCAACAGGCCTTTGTAGAAATTGGGTCGGTAGCTGAGGCGCAGGTCGGGGAGGTAGGCTGCCTTCACATCGCCCGAATACACCGAGCTTTCGGCCTTGTAGCCCATTTGGTAACGGAACGAAAAACCATAACCGATACCAATCTTTTTCAGCAAATGGTCAAAGGTGACCGATGCCTTTACCTTGGGAGCATTGAGCGGCACATTTTCGCCACTGCTCAGCGTCAGCTGGTCTTTGTTCACCCAGCTCAGGGTAGCGCCTGCATTCACACTGTGGCGGTCGTCTTCGTAGGCATTGTATTGCAAGCCCAAATCGAGCCCAAACACATCGAGGCGGCCGAGGTTTTTGTAGGTAAGAATGTAGTCGGAGTTTACCAACTGGTCATCGTTAGGCGTGATGGTTCCCATCGGGAAATTATACGATAGTACAATCAGCTCGTCCCACACACTGCCCGGAATAGAGGGAACAATCAGCGAGTTTTGCAGGGCACCCACTCCATCGAGCGAGCTCAATAAGATAGAG
>CAYQRR010000036.1:7688-13824 GCA_964419635.1 uncultured Chitinophaga sp.
CATGAGATCCGGCATGGAATCGTCCAGCGTACCAGAGTTCAGCGCACCGCCACCGCCATAGAGATTTTTGTAAAGCAGACCATTGGTATCGATTGAAAAATTGCCGTTGGCATCGTAGCTGCCACCGCCCAAATACGATTCGTGGTCCAGCATCACAGCCCCCGATGCGGAGCGCAGTGCACTCACATATTGGCTGATGCGGGTCCAGTATAAATCAACCTGCTCCGACAGTTTGCTGGCTATAAGGCCCTTGTAGCCCAGTTCCAGTGTTTGCGTAAACGAGTTATTGATGCGCTTCAGGTTCTGAAAGCTGGAAGCCGCCAGCGTATCAAAACTTACTTTCTGTGCCAGATTAGCATAGTCTACGGCTATCTGGTCGGCATTCACCACTGTGCCAGTGCCTTGTATGCCATTGAAAATATTGTTGACAATACTATTGGCCACAATAGGATTTTGGCCCGAGCTCACAAATATGCCTTTCACGTATTTGGTAATGGAATCGAACATCTGCGTATTGATGCTCTTATTGCCGTAGGTGACCCACTGGCCTTCCGGTGCGCCCCAAGGAGCGGTTTTAAACTGCACGGTGCCGGTGGCATCGTCATATTTATAGTTCCAGCCGTAAGGGTTACCAATACCGCGCACGTTAATGCCATTGGGAATTAAACCATTCGATAAATCAAGAAACTGATTAAGCGTATTGGGCGAATCGAAAGCGCGGTTATAGGTAATACGAATGTTGTGGCCGGTAGCCGGCTTAAACACCACAGCCGCACGCGGGCTGGCGGCCACGTTTTTGATAATGCTGTTGTAATCGACACGGATGGCGGCCAATAATTTGAGCCACTTGAACGGGTCATATTCGCCTTGCAGGTAACCTCCGGCCTGTGTCAGATTATCGCGGTCTTCAAAGCGCCCGTTGATGGTTCCTTTGGTATCGGGGCGGGTCATGAGCACATCCACTCCGTAAATAAAGTTCAGGCTCTTGATGGGACTGTAGCTGTGCTGCACCTGCACCACATGCAGTTTACTTTTATCAATCAAACGCTGCACCTGGTAAGCAGCCGGTGGCGATGAAGAGTTGTAATCGTTACGAGCCGATGGCGATAACTGCGGTATCAGGAAAGTATTACCGGCATCGCTGCTGTTGATGAAATACTGCACAAACAAGTTTTTCCATTTAAAGCGGGTTTGCAGATACCAGTAAATCCATGAGCCGCTGGCGCCTCCTGCCGAGGCCGCTCCCAGGCCGGTGAGTTCCACATTGCGTGCACCGGCAATCCCACCGTTTACGGTAATGGTAATGTCTTCGATGGGTTTAATATCAAAGCGGGCATCGGCTGTAAACTTGCGGATTCTAAAATCTTTTTGAAAGCGCTGAATGTTGGGTTGTCCGTTTACGCTATCGGGGATAAACACCTGTCCGCGTGCCGCGCTGCCGAATAGCAGGCTATCGCCATCGTACGGTTCGCGGGCATCGTAGTTGGGATAATCCACCGCCTGAAAATAACTGCCGGATATTTTGTAGCCGAATTTGCCATCCCACAGTTTGCCACTGTGCCGAAACTCGGGGTTAATCACATTGCCCGACAGCACTCTTTTCTTTGCGCGTCCGGCAATAGAGTCCGGATTGGGATTGCCGGTAAAGTATTCGTTGCCATAGCGGCCAATCGGCAACTCCTGCATAGACGTATCCAGCACGGTAAACCCGGTGGTAAAAGCAATGGTGGTTTCAAATTTCTTTTTCTGCATCAAGGGGTCTTTGGTAATAATGTGCACCACCCCCGATGAAGCATTGGGACCATACAGGGCCGATGCCGGACCGCGCACCACCTCTATCCGCTCAAAGTCGAGATTGCTGGTGGGCGTCAGCTGATAAGCATTTACCCGCAGCGAAGGCACCGAGCCAATGCGATTGTCCACCACATTCAACACCGAACCCGAAAAGATATTATTGAATCCGCGCACCACCACGTTGCTGCTCACCAGGCCGGTGCGCATCACATCCACTCCCGGGGTGGTTTTCAATTGCTCAATAGGAGTGGTCACCACATTGCGCTCCAGTTTATCGGCACCAATCACCGACACCGAAGCGGGTGCGTCCAATACTTTTTCGCTCTTTTTAGAAGCCGACACCACAATCTGGTTAAGGCCTACCCCTTCGTTTACCAAATCCACATTGAGCACATAGTTCCCTTGCTTGGTATCAATGGCGTATTCCTTGGGGTCAATGCCTACATAGCTAAACACAATAGTCCTGGCATCTTTGGGCACTTCGATGGTGTAGTTGCCGGCATCATCGGTGGTGGTGCCGATGGTGGTTCCTTTAATCACCACGGTGGCACCGCCCAGGGCTTGCTTTTGTTCGTCCTGCACATTGCCGCTAATGCGGATTTTGTCTTGCGAAAAACCGAGGAGAGTCAACAGTAAAAATAACGAGCTGAGTAGAATTTCTTTTCTCATAGTCAGAGCTTTGTTTAGCGCAAGATGATAAAAACCTTAAAAAGTAAAAACCTCCCGGCTATTTGTAAGCATCTACCCTTTCATCCGGCTTTGCAGCACCGCTGTAACATCGCCCGGGTTTTTGTCCTTTGCCTGCAGCAGAACCAGATAATGAAACAGCATTCGGCTGCTTCGTTCAGGAACCATTCATCGTTATCCTCTTTCGCTTCCATCCCCCATTCAAGGGCTACTGCTCCGGGCTTATTTAAGATTCCCGGGTAGTGCGGGGGGATGCCATATTTTGCGGCCCGCCTTTCAGGTAATTGTAAATATGCTCCCAATGGCGCGATTCCAGCGCTATAAATTCCCGGAGTGTTTGCGCAGTGTCGCTGCCTGTTTCCGTAGCGCCCAGGTTTCTTCCATCATTCAGCCAAAAACATTTGCAGCCCAGGTTTTTTGCCAGCAACACATCAGTAATACGGTCGCCAATCACAAACGAATGGCGGAGGTCGTAGGCTTCGGAGAAATACTTTGTCAGCATGCCGGTGCCCGGCTTGCGGGTGGGCAAATTTTCGTCCGGATAAGATTTATCAATATGCACATCGGCAAACCGGATGCCCTCGCCCGCAAAGGTTTTGACAATAAAATGCTGCACCGGCCAAAACTCTTCTTCCAAAAAAGCAGGAGTACCCAGGCCATCCTGATTGGTGACCATCACCAGCTCATAGTCCAGCTCGCGGACTATCTTACCCAACCAATAAAATACCTCCGGATAAAACAGGAGTTTGCTGAACTGCTCAATCTTAAAATCATCGGTCTCCAGAATCAATGTTCCATCCCGGTCTATAAACAATACTTTTTTCATGCGATATACTTTTTAATTACGCTAATAAGCCTTTCGTTTTCGTCCCGGGTGCCTACGGTGATACGCAGACAACCTTCGCCAAGCGGCACATTGCTGCTATCGTGCACCATGATTCCATTTTCTATCAGATGTTTATACAGGCCCGGGGCATCGGTGACCCGCAGCAATATAAAGTTGGCATCGCTCGGAAACACCTGCTGCGTCACCGGCAGGGTGTTCAGTTCGTTGCGCAGTGCTTCGCGAAGCGCCACCGTTTCCCGAATGTGTTCATTCACCCACTGGATGTTATCCAGCGCCTCCATAGCGTACTGCTGCGCAGCGCTATTGATATTGAAAGGGGGTTTTACCTTGTTCAGGTAATGGATAATTGTTTCGGAGGCCAAGGCCATTCCCAGCCGCAGTGCCGCCAGGCCCCAGGCCTTTGAAAAGGTTTGCAATACCACCAGGTTATCATATTCCGTTAACCACCGGATGGCCGATTTTTGCCGGGAGTAATTGATATACGCCTCATCTATTACTACGATGCCGTTAAACTTCTGCACCAATAACTCCATGTCATCGGCATGAAAAGAATTAGCCGTAGGGTTATTGGGCGAACAAAGGAAAAGCAGTTTTACCGAAGGGGTCAGCGATTCCAAAATCTGCTCCACATCCAACTCAAAACCGGGGAGCAGATTCACCCGAACTATGCCTACATTGTGGATGCGCGCGCTGATTTCATACATGCCAAAGGTAGGCGGGCAAATAAGGACCTTATCCTGTGCGGGTTCACAAAAAACGCTGAACAATAAATCAATGGCTTCATCGCTGCCATTGCTCAAGAAAATATTCTGCGGAGGCACGCCTTTCACCCTGCTTATTTTTTCTTTCAGGGCTTTCTGTAGCGGGTCCGGATAGCGGTGAAAGTTTTGCGAGAGCGGAGAGCCAAAGCTGTTTTCGTTGGCATCTAAGTAGACCGGGACAGCTCCCTTCCACTCCTCGCGCGCGCTGATATACGGTTGCAGCGCTTTAATATTGGGGCGCACCCATGCCTCTATCTCTTTCATGATTTGCTATGGAGCTGTGGTGAATGGATACGCACTGCCTGTGGGTGTGCGGAGAGGTGCTCGGCTGCTGCCATGGTTTCTATCCAGGGGGCCGGGTTTCATCCTTGCCTGGCGACTTATTTTTTGAAAGGTAATTTTCTTTATAAAAGATTTCAGCGACAAGCCACCATCCCTGCGGGCCGTCACCTGGAGCGGGTTAGTGCCCTTGTCTACGGCTATGCCGCAGTCTTTAATCAGGCGCAGCGAATCTTCGTTGAGCCGACCCGATTTTTGAATCGCTATTTTGAGTTTTGTTTCCATGTTCTGCTCCTGCTTAAAAAAAGCCCGATGCTATTCACAACGGGCTGTAATATGGGTTTTGTTGCTCCAAATCACAAAACAAAAAACAAGTGAAAGAAAACAAAAAGCATCCCCAATCGCGAAAGCCCTTGTGCAAAGGAGAAGGGCTTACCATTTGGAGGTAAGGCTTGCGGATGGTTAAAACACATCCGCAGGGCGGTGATAAATGGAAGATGTTTTTTTGATGGCGGACTGAAGTCCGCCTGGCGGCATGCCCCGCCTTTGTTGCGAATGATGCCGCGGAAGATTTGGTTTTGTCCTGTAGAGCGGAGGCTTGGCGTGGCGAGAAGTCCTGAATTTTATACCCATGCTTCCTAAAAAAACGCGAAAGCCCTTCTGCAAAGGAGAAGGGCTTTCAATTTGGAGGCAACACTACGGTATGCCTGCGCGGACGTATCGTCCTTGTTTTAGATATCAGAATCATATTTAACTATCGGTTTTATCATCTTACCATAAAGAAAGCCGGATCGCTGGGTGTTCCCGGATTTTCGCGGCCCAGTGCCATTACCCGAACGCAGATTTTGGTGCCTGCTGAATAGTCACCTATCTCCTTAAACGTTTTGCTGGTAAAGCCCTTTGGCTCCACTTTTTCCGGGTCTCCGCTTTCCGAAACCGACACCACGTATAACACTGCATTGCTGGCGCGGTCGAAATCAACCCGCACCTTGCCGTTTACAGCGCCATCGCTCAGGCGCAAATTTATCACCTCGCCTGCGGTGTCACTTTTGGGTTCCGGTTCTTTACGCACATCAAAACCGCTGCTGAGTATTTTCAGCTCATCGCCTCCGCTGGCCTGCTGCACGTAGGCCGCCATCTGGCTGATGAGATAATCTAACTCAGACACCCGCTGACGCAGTATGGCCATCTTTTCTTTATCGCGGTTGCGCGATTCGGTGTAGGCCACTTCCACTGCATCTGTAGCGTTGGTCAGGTCAATCACCGAAGGAACCGGGGCCGGATACACGGCATTGCCGGTTATTCTGGATATGACCAAACGCGACTTTTCGATCTTTGATGGAACGGTAAGTCTGTTAAAACCCATTTTTACTTTACTCATATTCTATATGTTTTAAAGTTTTTTGAAATACCGCACAGGGCGGTTGTCTTCAGTTTTTTGTGAACGATGTTGCATCGTGCGCGTTTCCCGCTTTTGAGGACCTTCACCTCGTTTGTGTTTCATACGCATTTGATTTAAGATGAATAATGAAAACATACATGTTGTTTTGCTTACTTAACGATAGATAGATACAGGATATTGTACGCGCGATGCGCGCTTTAAGAATTTTGACAATTCTGTGACAAATGAGGGAGCTTAGATTATAGATAAGGCAGCTATAAATGTTTCGTTAGCCTATTTACAATCAGGTTAGGAATGTATAGTTTGCGGGATGGAAAGAAAAAAGCCGAGTTGCCCCGGCTTAAAAGTTTTCACTACGGAATAATC
>CAYQRR010000037.1:0-13499 GCA_964419635.1 uncultured Chitinophaga sp.
CGTTTTTCAGCTTCGTAGCGTTTGTTGAGTGCTGTTACTTCTTTCACACGCTCGGCATTTATGAGTTCTGCTTCTGCCAATGTTTTCTTTTTCAGTGCCTGAAATGCTTCTTCGAATCGTTGTAGTTTCTCATAGCAACGATGCAACAGGTCGAGTGTTTTGATGTAGTCGTTGGCAGGAATTTCGGCCCCCTTTGTAACGATTGATTTTTCAAGAAAAACAATGGCTTGGTTAAATTCTTCATTCAAAAACAAAATTTGCCCGCGCTGAAACTGAGCATTGCCAAGTTGGCGGTCGTTTGTCGCCACTCGTATAGCTCGCTCAGAAAAAAAGTGAGCCTCTGTTTTTCTGCCCGCATAAAAGTAGGTTTCGGCATCTTCGTTTTGAAGAATTTCTACTCTGTGTTTATTGATTTCATGGCTATGCAAATCAATTTCACGTTGAAAGAATTTTTGTGCCGCTGTTTGATTGCCCTCCTTATGATAGAGTTGGGCAATTCGTTTGGCAACACCCAAAATAGCTGTATGGTCATTCAACTCATCCTTTATGCGGAGAATTTCTAAGCCGTATTCAATAGCTTTTTTATCGTCTCCGCTTTTTAGTGCAATGTTTTGCAAAGTCTTTAAGTGAGGAACCACTTCGCGCATTTTGCCGAGATTTTTCACCATTTCAATTCCGGCTAATGAAATTTCAGCAGCACGCTTTAAGTCGGTATTCAGTAAATGAGCAGCAGTTTGATGGTAGCATTCGGCTTTCATCATGCTATCGGAAAGGGCGGTGTAATCTTCCATGCACGCCACAAAAATTTCACCCGCTTCATCGGCTTTATGTTGCCGCAGTTTATGCATCCCAATTTTTTGCAGTGCAGTTAAGCGACCTTGCTCATCACCAATTTCTTTAGCTAAAGCCACGGCTTTTTCTAAGTGCTCTATTGCTTTTTCGGAGGCAGACACACCTTCTTCCAAAATAGCGCGCACGGTCCAGTAATCAATTTCTGCTTCTTTGAAGTTTCCATCTCGGCAAATTTCAAGAGCGCGATTCGCGTATTGCAGTGCAGCGTCCCTGTCGGTGGGCTTGTGCTCTACAGCCAAATACAGTAGTGTATCGGCTTTTTTTGCTCCGGTTTCGGTTTCTACTCGCTTTAGCAAATCTTCAATGGATGTTCCGTAATAACTCACGCCACAACATTAAGCACAATTATCTACCATTCATAAACTGAAACCTACCGTTTATGAAGTGAACGGAATTTCGGGCCGTGGTTGAAAGATGTTTGCACTACAAAACAAAATTCAACATCATGAAAAAACAAATTACACTCATCGCTCTCCTGCTGGCGACACTCACAGGAAAACTATTTGCCGGAGGGCCCACAGCTCCCTACCGTTTCGACAGCACTTTTGCGCAAAACGGATTTTTGATTGATACCACTACAGGCGGGGCTAACAGCTATCTTTCTTATCGAGAAATTATGGTTAGCAATACGGGTAGCACTTTACACCAATTTTGGGTGGGTGGTGTTTGTAACACAACATTTCTAGCCAATAAATTCTCTGCCAACGGCTCTTTGCTTTTTTCCAGAGTTGGTGCAGATCAAACAGTAGGTAGCGGGCAAACCGGAGCTATGCTTTTCAATAAAGTTTATCTGGGAGGAATAGCCAACTCCGGAGGGCATTTTCAAAACATAGCGCTCAATTTTGACGGCAGCAACCACTCTATCTTTAATCAGCCGGCAGGAGCCGACTCGTTTCTTACGCCAGCAATATATGCGCAGGGTGCGCCTATTGGTTCGGGGGCCTCTAATTGCTCGGCTGTGTTAGCCAACGGGCATATTGTAACAGTAGTAAAGGATGTTTCCGACAGCACTTACATCACTGAGTTTGACCCGGCCGCCTCAGGTGGTACTTCCGTAATCACCTACCCGATGTTTAACAGCGGAGGTAATTTTATGTTTCCAAAAGCGCTACGGGCAATACCCGGCACCAACAATTACGCGGTGCTCATTTACGATGCTAACACATCTACCTCTCAACTTTACTTCCTGACAAATGGTGTGGCAACGGCCAGTTACACATTCAACTCTCGCTACGAGGCAATGATTGCAGTCAGTAGCACACAGGTGTTGCTGGGTGGCAATGATCTTCGCTTCGTAAATGTGAGCAATGGAACCTCTGTTATCGCATCGGCCAACATGCCGCTTGTAGAACAGTTAACCCGCGATGAACAAACAGGTGAGATATATGCTTATTCCTCTGAGCGCATTTTTGCTATTACTCCTGCAGGCGATTTAGATAACGACTACAACCCTGACGGGCAAGGCAACAACTTTGCATACACCTTCGTGCAGGCCAATTATTTTCTGAGTGCCACAAACCTTATCATCACAGATATGGAAATGCAAGGAAGCGACATTTTATTGACAGGATATTCCTTACAGATAAATGGCGGAAGTGTGGCTACGGGCTATGCTTCGTTTGTAGTTAAAGTACGCGGCAAGAATTCAAATCCTAACCCATGCAATAATTTTTCTGTGCAGCTTGATTCCATTTACGGCACCAGTGGTTGCGACTGGAGTGCAAACATTACACTCACGGGTGCTTTTCCGATGAATGCTTTTGTGCATTGGGCCAGCGGAGGAAGCAGTTCCAACACCGTTACTGCTTCGCCATACATACCTTCGGGCCTTTGTCCGGAAAATTACGACATCACTTTTACTGATGGCAATGGCTGTAAAGACACCATCTATTTTGTAACACCACCACCTTGTGCTGCACCGGTTATCAACGACCCGTTAACCATTTCAGGCAGTTTGTGCCCCGGCACCGCGGTTACCATAGGGCCGGTTACATCATCAGCCGGTAACCTGATTTACCAATGGTATAAAAACGGACAATCAATATCAGGTGCCACCGGTTCGGCTTATGCTATCAACAGTCTGGACGCTACTTCTGACAATGGTAATTACACAGTAGTAATAACCAACGTTTGCGGAAGCGATACCTCTTTGGCTTATAGCTTAACCGCACATAGCGTTCCCGTACCCGGCTTTACTGCCAGCGGTAATGTTTTAACCTGCACCATAACTGCTGCAAACTATCAGTGGTATTTTAACGGGGTGGTCATTCCTACCGTAAACTCAAACCAATATACGGCTACACAAACCGGAGAATATCGGGTAGAGATTATTACATCAGACGGTTGCTCGGCACTAAGCAGCGCGCAAAACATTACGGTAGTGGGTATCAGCGAAACACAAAATCTTAAACTATCTGTGTATCCCAATCCAGCGAATGAGTTTGTGTTCATCCAATGTGATGAGCAGATTGAAACCGTGGAAGTGTACAACATAACAGGCGAGCAGGTTCTTTTTGTAAAAGGACAAATTACCAGGTTGAACACCGCCCTTTTGACTCCGGGCCTGTACACCGTGCAGGTAAAAACAACCAACGGGAATAGCACACTTCGGAAATTTGTGAAGCAGTAAACTTTAAAAAGACAACACTCTTCTCGCACGATTTGAGTTTTGTTTATCCCGCTCCCGGTAATCCGGGGCGGGATTTTTGTTTTAATCAGAACTCCATTTATTCGCTACATGCTGAAAGTTGTATTAGTAGATGATGATGTAAATGATATTCGCTCTATGTCGGAGAAGTTGGCGCTTTGCGGTTCCGACATTTCTGTAGTAGCTAAATGCCACAATGTGGCCGAAGCAGTAAAGGCAATTCATACACATAACCCCGACATTGTGTTTACCGACATTGAAATGCCCGGGATTAGCGGTTTGCAGTTGCCCGATTTTTTTGAACCTGAAGACCTGGGCTTTGAATTGATATTTGCGACCAGCTATAGTGAGTTTGCCGTGCGAGCTTTTCAATTATCGGCCATGGACTATCTGCTTAAGCCGGTAGATGTGGCTTTGCTGAAAAAGGCCGTAGAGAAAGTGCGCAAAAAACAAAACTTTAAAGCGCAAGAACGCACAGCCTTGCTGAAAGAACACTTAGCGGGTAATGCCCTGAAAAGAATTGCTGTTCCGTATTCAGGAGGTGTTAGTTTTATAGAAACGGCTAACATCTTTTACCTGCGGGCCGATAATGTTTACACCGATATTTTCCTGGCCGACTCTTCTACGCTTACCGTTTCCAAATCATTGAAAGAGTTTGACCAGCTGTTGCCCAAACCCACCTTTTTTCGATGTCATCGTTCCTATCTGCTCAACATGGAGGCCGTTAAGGAATATATCACCGCTGCGGGTGGCGAAATTGTGATGAAAAACGGAATCAAAATTCCCATTGCCCGCGACAGGAAAGAGGAGTTTATTTCGCTCTGGCAGCGCATAAAACTATAATTCGTCAGGTGCAATAAGAAGTGTAACCCGTGTGCCCTCTGCCAAATCTTCGGTCGTCAGTTTATACTTGTGGTATCCAGCCTTTTCATTCAAATATTCAATTCGTTTCTCCAGGGCATTACCGGCAAAGGAATGGTGGTTTACTCTGAACTTATTTAAAGCAGCACTGGCTGTTCGACCAATGCCGTTGTCGCTTACCGTAATGCAAAGTGCCTCATCCGCCAGTCGGAAATGAATGTGCAGTTGTTTGGTTCCCTCTTTGTGGCGTAGTCCGTGCTTGATGGCATTTTCAACAATCGGTTGCAGAAAAATACTGGGTACCCGCTCATACGTTTGGTCAATCGCCTCGTCCACCGAGATGCTATACTCCAGCGAATGGCCCAAGGCATTTTTTTCTAACCGGATGTAGTTATCCAAAAGCAGAATTTCATCTTCAATCACCGTTAACTCATTGCTGCTTTGCTCCAGGGTAGCGCGCATGAGTTGCGCAAAAGCATTCAATGATTTTCGTGCTTCCAAAACCTTGTTTTGCTCCAGTAGGTAATCTATTGTTTTTAGGGCGTTAAAAGCAAAGTGTGGATTCATTTGGCTTTTAATGGCTTTGAGTTCGGCATCTAATTTCTGCAAGCGTGTTTCGCGAAGCTGAACCTCTTTCTCTTTGGTTTCATAACGGGCATGTAACTCGGCATACTCTTTTGCTTTTTCGGCTGCATAAATCTCTTTGGCTATTTTTTGATTCTCTACCAGCGCTGCGTAGGCCGCGGGGTAATCGTTGCACTTGGCATACAACTCATGCAGATAGCCGGTTAACTGGTGTAGCACCACCTTATCTTCTGTAAAGAGCTTCCGCTCTTTTTCCATAAGCAGCACGGCATCGGCTAAGCGATGCTCGGCTTCAGCAATCTTAGCCATACAAACCATGAGACCATAATACTGTTTTGGCATTTCCCGGGCAGTTGGTAGCAGCACTATCTCTTCACAAATACTTTTGGCCTCAGCATAGCGATGATGATTCAGTAAAAACTGCGCTCTGCGCAACGCCACTAAAAAATACGAACGCTCATCGCCTAGTTTTTCAGCGGCAGCCATTGCCTTACCCAAAGAATTTTCTGATTCCACTATTTGCCCCGTCTTTTCATATAAGCCTGATTGAAAAACATAAGCGCCCATCAAATTCATGTGAAAGCCCCTTCCTTCCTCTATAGCCAAAAACTGTTTGGAATACTTCAGGGCAGCTTCCAGCTCTCCGGCTGCAGCACTCAGCATAATCAGCATCTGCAAAAAGCAGGTTTGTAATCCTTCATTTTTCATAGCGGTCGACCGCTCTAAACCATGCAAACAGTCGGCTAGCAACGAGGAGGCCACTTCTCCTCTCCGGTAACGGATATTCAGGTCATCATAAAGAATCTGCAAGACCAGTTCAGGATGGGGTGATATTAATTGACTGAGATGGTATTGCGCCTTGGCCATATATTCTGCGGCCTGCTCCATCCGGTTACCGGCATTCATTACCGATGCCAGTTTGGAATATGCAGTCACCAACTGCTCCGTAAAATCATTTTCTGTAGCAATGGCAATAGCTTTTTGCAGATAGGTTTCTGTATCTGTACTATTGTCGGCTGCACTCTCTCGAGCGCTGGCAATGTGCAGAAGGGAAAGGCAGATTTCATAAGCCCATTGCTGTTGCTCGGCTATCTCCAGTGCCTGGCGGGCCAGGGCTTCGCCTGCTGCCGGATCTTGAGTGGAAATTGTTTCCGATTTTTTAAGCAATGCAACTATGGCTTGCTTTATATCTATTGTCTCAACCGTGTTTTTTTCCATTTTTCAAATGCTGTTTACTAAGCAGAATTGCCATTCACAAGCCAAAAGTTACCATTCACAAAGTAGCTGTAAACAAGCCGCGTGCAAGATGCTGTTTTGCGCTCAAACAAAATCAAACAACATGAAAAAAATGTACCTGGCCTTTATGGCATTCGGTCTGGCGCTCAGCGCAAATGCACAAAACTTTGCTTACCCACTCGATGTAAACTACAATGGCAAAGGCTATAAATTTAACGAGCCTAACCCAGCTACTTTTGCCGAAGGTTCGGCCGATGCCATTTTACTGAATAACGATGGTTCGGAGTATGTGGGTATTAAACAACTTTTTAATGGCGATAATTTTGCGATTACCGTATTAGCTAAAAACAAACCCAATGGCACACGCGATAGTTCTTTCGCCACCAACGGATTGGCTACCGAAAATCTGCAGCGTGGTATGCGGGTAACCGATATTTCTATTCTCGACAACAATAAAATTTACTGCTCCGGTTCGGGATGGGGTGGTTATGTATGGAGTAATGGTGTGCTGGCACCGCAGATTTATGCCGGTGGCGTGGTAGCCCCCACCAATATTGCTCAAGATGCCGCCAAAGCAAACGATACAAGTATTGTGCAAGTGGGCGATGTAAATGTGATTGCCTTCTTTAAAGACAATGGCAGTTCCACCACCAATACATATGCCAACGATGGCTATAGCTACGTAACCTACCCCGCTATCGCTTCGGGTACACCGTTTTTAAATCGTGTGGCAGCGATTGTCAATGGCAGCTACTACGTAGCCGGGATCGTAGATTCATTTGCGTTTATTGCCAAATACAACCAACGCTCATTTACTTTAGATAATACTTGGGGAACAAACGGTGTGGCATCGTTCGAAATATCGAATTTTCCTTACAACCGTTTTGCGGATTTGAAAATACAACCAGATGGCAAAGTAGTGGCTCTATATGAAGGAGGGTTTAATAACGAAACATTTATCAGCTCGTATGTAATGCGCTTTAATACCAACGGAGCCTTAGATACCGGCTTTAGTACCGATGGGATACTTGACCAACCGTATAGCTACAATATAGCTTTTTTGCCCAACAATGTTTTGGCTCTTACCCATACCTACGACTTCAATACTACGCACGGGGTGGGAGTGCTTTTTTATAGCGAAAATGGCACTTACCTGGATGAATCGCAGTTTCCGTTAACTGCCGCTGATGGCACCCAGCAAGTGGCTTACCCAAAAGCTATTTCTGTAAATGCCTCTGGCGATATAGCCATAGCCGGCAAAGTAACCGATGCAGCCACGGGCATAGATAAATTTTTCACCATGCGTTTAAAGCGGGTTATCTGCTCGCTCAGCGGTACCTTAAGTGGTATCACTTCTACTACGGTCACTATCACCGCTAGTGGTTCGGTGACATATCCGCTCGAGGTGTATGTGGGGCAGGAGGGCGCTGTGTTTGCCGATACTTTGCAGAACGGCACCACTATCACGGCTACCGGTTTGCAACCCAATGCCAGTTATGTTGCCTACATCAGCGATGCCAACGGCTGCTCATGGGAAGAAGCATTTAACACCGCGGATGTTGGTGTAGGAATCAGCGAAAACACTTCGGTGCAGTTGAGTGTTTATCCCAATCCAGCAAATGAGTTTGTACTCTTCCACTGCGATGAGCAAATTGAAACCGTGGAAGTTTACAACATAACAGGCGAGCAGGTTCTTTTTGTAAAAGGACAAATTACCAAGCTGAACACTGCCTCTTTGGCTTCGGGCCTGTACACCGTGCAGGTAAAAACAACCAACGGGAATAGCACGCTTCGGAAATTTGTGAAGCAGTAAACTCTAAATAGACAACACTCTTCTCGCACGATTTGAGTTTTGTTTATCCCGCTCCCGGTAATCCGGGGCGGGATTTTTTTTACAGCGCATTGGCACACGCCATGCCATCCATAGCGGCACTTACTATGCCTCCGGCATAGCCGGCTCCCTCGCCACAGGGGAATAGATTTTGGAGCTGCGGGTGGCGGAATGTTTCTTTGCTGCGCGGGATGCGCACCGGGCTGCTGGTGCGGCTCTCCACCCCCACTACAATGGCCTCGTTGGTTCGGTAGCCATTCATCTTTTTGCCAAAATCGACCAGCGCCTGCCGCAGGCTCTGCGTTATAAAGGGCGGCAGTAGCTGCGCCAGATCATGGCTTACAATGCCCGGCTGATAAGAGGTGCGCGGCAAATCGTTCGACACTTTGTTTTGAATAAAATCTTCTACGCGCTGGGCCGGAGCCTGCAGGCTGTTCACCACCGAATAAGTTTTTTGCTCCACCTCCTTTTGAAACTGCAAAGCCGCCAGCACCCCGTACTTTTCGTAGGCGGTCCAGTTTTCGGGGTTCACCGATACCACCAATCCGCTATTGGCAAAGGGGCCGTTGCGCGCACTGGAGCTCCAGCCGTTGACCACCGTTTCGTGAGCGGCTGTGGCGGCTGGTGCTATCACGCCACCCGGGCACATGCAAAACGAAAACACGCCACGTCCGCAGGCTTGCGTCACCAGGCTGTAGGAAGAAGGCGGCAGCAACAAGCCCCGGTCCTGCTTGTATTGAATATGGTCTATCAACTCCTGCGAGTGCTCGATGCGCACCCCAAGCGCAAATGGCTTGGCCTCCAGTGTAATTTGCTGGCGGTGCAGCATTTCAAAAATATCGCGCGAGGAATGGCCCGTGGCCAATATCACCTGCCGGCAAGGCAGGGAAGTGCCGTCTGCTGTTACTATATGCGTTATGTATCCGTTGGCGATGCGGAACCCTGTTACCTTTTGTTCAAAATGAATTTCGCCACCGTTGGCCAGAATAGACTGGCGCATGGCGGCAATAATGCGCGGCAGCTTGTTGGTGCCAATGTGCGGATGCGCCTCGTAGCCAATGCGCGGGTCGGCACCATGCGCGATAAACACATCCAGCACTTTTTGAATATCGCCCCGCTTGCTGCTGCGCGTGTACAGCTTGCCATCGCTATACGTACCGGCACCGCCTTCGCCAAAGCAATAATTGCTCTCGGGGTTCAGGATACCCTGCTTATGAATGGCCGAAATATCTTTCAGCCTTTCCTCCACGGGCTTGCCCCGCTCCAGAATAATGGGCTTAATGCCCCGCTCCAGGCACTGCAAGGCCGCATAAATGCCGGCCGGCCCGAATCCGATAATGTGGCAGCTCTTTTGGTCCGATACTTTTTGATATTGAAACGTGCGCAAGGGGATATTCACCGTTTCGCCTGTGGTGTATACCTCGGCCTTTAGCAAAAAAAGGATGCGCCCTTTGCGCGCGTCCAGCGACTTGCGCAGGTAGCGGATGTGCAGTACCTCTTCTTCGGGCAGACCGGCCTCGCGGGCTACGCATGTTTTAATATCGGTGGGCGAAGCCGCCTCTTCGGGGCTTAGTTTAACTTCTATGGTAATGGGCATGGTTAGGTTTTTATCCTACAAGCACTTAAAGTTATAAAGATGTATTTAACGAATAGGTTCTACCATAAATCCTTTTTTGCGGAGCAAGGCTACAACGCCTTCGTTCCCCGCCAGATGAAGTGCGCCCACAGCCATGAAAGCGGATTGATCTTTCATTGTTTTCTCCATTCTGTCAGCCATTCTTTTATTGCGTTCCGTTACCAGTGCTTTAAAAAACTTTGGTGGCATGCCCTGCTCTTTGCTCCGGGTAAGTAAAGAGTCTAATTGCTGCTGCACGTAATAACTAATCAGATATGAATTGTTTTCTGTGCCGTATTTTAAATCGTTAATGGAAAGCTGCAACATTTCGAGTTGCTCCTGATAGCTAAGCGAGTTCAAAGCGTTTATCTGTTCTGCAACAGTTTCAATACCCACTATCTTTTTATTCTGCTTCTTAGCCAGATTATTAAAATAGATATCCAGTGCTTCTGTATTGCCTTCTATTGAACTATCGCTTAAGCCAAGCGTTTGCATACCCATCATCATTTCTAAAAGAACGGGCGACATATTATCAAACAGCCGGAGTGGTATACCACGGTTACCTGCTCTGAAAACAGAATCGAGCAGGCGATAATCTTCCGGAGCCAGCGACTTTCTGATGCTTTTGTTTCCGCCCGCCATCATTTTACTGAGCAACTCCATAGGGCGAACGTCATTAAAGTCTATTTCCATGGCATAGAGCCCACACCGCTCAAAGGCGGGCATTACCGAATCTGAAAACTGAAACACGCGGGCATCGGATACATGCATAGTGCCATACAAAAAAGACGGTTGCTGAAGGCCGTTTCCGGAAACGCGCCACAGTAATGAATTGTACTGTGTATAGCTTTGTATTGCCAAAATGAGGAACACACTGGTAAGTGTGGCACGTGGAGAACAAAAGACTCGTGCTATGTTTAGCATAATATACAACACAATAACTCGTTATCTGTGTTCCAAATAAAATATACCTTATGAATAATGATGACACCAATAAAGACAAAAAACAGGAACTGAACCATCACGATAGAACACGAGCAGAGAACGAAAGCGCTGTAGAGCACGAGTTAAGAACTGAGGAGCGATACACCAAATTTTTTGAGGGATTTAACCCTTTGTCCATTGAATCATTTATTCGGTCGTATAAGTTTTACAAAGTATTCTGGATGACTCATGGCGAACGTTGGATTCAGCAAAACGAGGCAGAAGATTTACAATGGGTTGAGGCGGCAACACAACACCTGCGTATCATTCAACAAAAAAAACTGTTTGATGCACAGTGTCTTTGGCGTGCAGAAAAAGTACAATACGAGGGCGTTGAAATTTGCTACGATTTTAAATGGTGGGGCAAAAGTGTAATGAACTGTCCTTTCATCGACCCTATATCTGAAGAAGATGTGGACTTGTATATAGCATATCTGAATCAGCCTAATGTTGATTTGCCGAACAATTGGGCTTGGATAGGTGACTGGCAGGATTACGGAAATATCATAGAGGCATACAAATCTGACAATAACGGTAGCCGTAATTTTCCGGAGTGGTATGATTTTTACAATGGACGGAGGGGCACCGGCATTTTCATGGGACTACCAGATGTGCGGGGAGAAAAAGAATTGCACTACGAAATTTTGGGCCGTGAGTTCTTTAGAAAGCAAAACGAGCAAAAACTAGCTGAAGCAGAATTAAAACGGGATAAACGTCCTTTTTTACCAAGCCACTATGACAAGTCTTTTATGCGTTATTTTATAGATACCTTTGAAAACAAACAACTCAGAGAGTATTACGAGGCATACTTACGGCATCATATAGATGATGATAAAAAAAATGTGCTAAAAAACAACATCCACCTGCTGCTTACTTCCGATGAACCCATTTATTTAGAGCCACATCTCAATTGGACAGAAGCCATTGAACGAGCTACAGAGCGCTTTCGCGCAAAAAAAATTGCAGAACATTTGCCAACTGCTTTTGAGCAATATCAAATACAAAATACCTTAGGAATTGTAGAAGAAAAACCATCTATAAACAAACACACGGATGAGATAAGAGCTATGTATGTTAAATTCATTTTAAAAGGCCGCGAGTTAAGTGGCGAACCAGAAGATTTCAATTTTTAACTGCCTTTCGCTTATCTAATTTCTGCTTGTAAAATGCTTTGGATGCGGCATAGATTGTTTTGCTGAACGTGGCATAAATGGTTCCTGATTCATCTTCGTACTGCAAGGGCAGGTCAAAGGTAAACTCGCCCTGCTCTGCAATTTTCTGCTTTACCTCTTCCACCAGTACATCCGAAATTAAAAACCGGCATTTCACTTTATCGGTTATCGGCCTCACAAACTTGACCGAGGCTGCTTTATCCCACACCACATATTGTTTGCCGAGCACTTCCATAAACATCAGCATATAATAAGGGTCTACAGAACTATAGATGCTTCCGCCAAACACCGTGCCCACACGATTGCGCGTGCGCATATTCAGTTGCAGGCTTACGTGCAGCTCGCGAAAGTCGCCAGCTATAAACTCCACCTTTCCTCCGCTGCAGAAGATGCATGGCCACCAGTTATATAGCCACCTCATTTTTCTCGTGCGCGAAGATTCCTTCTTTTCTGTTATGTACTGTTTCATGGTTGTGTTTAGTATTGTGCGGTAAAACAACATCAATTATGTCAAACACGATTTGGGAAAAATATGCCCGGCTGCTGGTGAACTATTGTCTTGCTGTAAAAAAAGGAGATAAGGTGTATATCGCCTCCAGCTACTTAGCAGAGCCGCTGCTACAGCAAGTGATGAAGGAAGTCTATGTAGCCGGAGGCATTCCGCTGCTGAACGTAGAAATACAGGGGGTGGAGCATCTGGCACTTGAATTCGGTGACGAGCAACAGTTAAGCTATATCAATCCGGTAAAAAAACACGTGTTTGAGCACTTTGATTGTTACCTCAACATTCGTGCTCCGTTTGGCCGCGGGGATGATGAACGCGAACCGGCCGACCCCGAAAAATTTAAAATACAGCAGAAGGCTCAACAGGAAATCAACCGCTTGTATTTTGAGCGAACCGGCAATGGCAGCATGCGCAGGTGCCTGTGCCAGTTTCCTACACAGGCCGGGGCCGATGATGCGGAAATGAGTTTAGAGGATTATCAGAATTTTGTTTTTCAGAGCTGCTATTTGTTTGATGAGAACCCTGTAGAAAAGTGGCTGCAGGTGCGGCAAAAACAGCAGGCGTATGTAGACCGCCTGAACCGGGCCGATAAGGTGCATTACAAAGGACCGAACATTGATATATCGTTCTCTGTAAAAGGGCGCACGTGGATCAACAGCGATGGCCGGGCCAACATGCCGAGTGGCGAAGTGTTCAGTGCTCCGATAGAGGACAGTGTAAACGGCACTGTATATTTCAGCTATCCTACCATCTATATGGGCAAGGATGTAAAAGGCATTTCGCTGGAAGTAAAAAACGGAGAGATCATAAAATGGGATGCAGAAGAGGGCCGGGAAGTGCTCGACAAAGTGTTTGCCATTGAAGGCGCCCGCCACTGGGGCGAGGTGGCCGTGGGCACCAACTACAACATTCAGCGCACCTCGCGCAATATTCTGTTTGACGAAAAAATTGGCGGCAGCATACACATGGCTGTAGGCCAAAGCTACAAGCAATGTGGCGGCAAAAATGAAAGCACCGTGCACTGGGATATGATTACCGACATGAAGAACGGTGGCGAAATATGGGCCGATGGCGAGTTGATTTATAAGGATGGGGCATTTGTAATTGGGTAATTTGCAGAAAAAAACAGGCGGATGATATCCGCCTGTAAGAAAATGAACATCATGTTCCATTTAATAATGTAATGCCCGCTGTCTGATTCCCGCTTTATC
>CAYQRR010000038.1:0-13323 GCA_964419635.1 uncultured Chitinophaga sp.
GCGCGTAACCATACCCTTGCAATTCTACTTCGGAGTGCAATTTGCCTCTGGAGATCTGCTGCATAATTCCCCGAAGCTCTACCGGGAATGTGTTAAGGAAAGACGTAATATTCGAGAAACGTTGTGCTGCCTCGTTAGCCAAGTTTTCAGGCTTCAATTGCTCAGTCAATAGCTTTTGTCCATAAGGCCGAATAAACTCGTAGGTCTTGAAATTAGGATGCAGTTTCTTGCCAATACCTTCGAGGATAGCAAATGCACGAAACACCAGAAAGACGCCACCCGGCACCGTAATGTGATAGTCATACATTATTTTCTGCAGCCGCTGTATAACATCTTGTATAGAACTTTCGCTTACGTCCAAATGGGCATAATCTTCTATTAAATCGTTGAGGTCGTATACAAACTGGCGCATGTCTGTAATGTTATCTTCCACGGCCAGTTTCTTGAGCTGCGCAGCCATTTCGCGGGCATCGAAACGGCTCATGGCAATGAATATTCCCGCAAAGGCATACTTATCTTTTTGCATCAGCTGGCCTACCATTCCAAAATCGAGTAGAATAATTTTTCCGTCTTCGTTGACCAATACGTTTCCCGGGTGCGGGTCGCCATGGAAATACCCAAACTCGAAAATCTGCGACAAGTAAATATCCATCCCCTTCTCCACGATACGTGCGGGACTAATCCCCCACTCACGCAATTGTTGCACATCGGTAATTTTACACCCTTTTACAAACTCCATTACCAGCACTTTGACGTTGCTGAATTCGCGCATGGCCTTGGGTACATAAAAATCGGTGCGGTGGCGATAAGTCGTGCGAAAGCGTTCAATATTTCTGGCCTCGTTCTGGTAATCCAGCTCCTTCATAATGGCCCGATCAAATACACGCACCACCTCCTCGGCATTGAGCACCCCTTGCTTTTTCAGATAGCGGTCCATTCTTCGAACCGCCTCCACGATAATGCTCAAATCTTGTTCAATAGTTTCTTTTACTCCCGGCCGCTGAATTTTAATAACGACCTCTTCGCCATTCTTAAGTGTGGCTCGGTGCACCTGCCCAATGGAAGCGGAAGCGAGCGGGGTTTCGTTGAAGGATTCAAAAACGTCCTCCATCTTTCGTCCCAGCGACTGTTCAATAATCGGCTTGGCCTGAGCAAACGGAAATGGCGCAACACGGTCCTGTAATTTTTCCAACTCCTTCACCAAATCTTCCGGAATAATATCGGGACGGTTGCTGAGTATCTGTGCCAGTTTTACAAACGTGGGGCCCAATTCTTCGCACGCCATTCTTACGCGCTCCCATCGGGTATACTCCAATGCCGGTTTTTCATCGCGCAACCATTTTAGTCGCATGCTTTCCGTTACCAAATTGCGCAGCGTACTGTTGGCAATAAAATCTTCGAAACCGTACTTAATGAGGATGCCGAGGATTTCGCGGGTGCGATTGATATTTCTAAAGGTCTGATTAAAAATCATTACAGGCTAAAAATAAGAATGCATACACGAATCGGAAATGAAGCCCTGACTACTGGGCGGCTTCCATTATGCTATTGTATGTTTTAATAAAAATGGCTCCCAGGTTTTTGTGTGGTGGAATGTAATCCAGAAAACGTTCGTAGGCCTTGGCATTTTCCTTTTGTGCTTTCAGTTTTACTTCTTTATCGAGATCGGCCCACAGACTTTGCCACTGAATATCGTTATCGTTTCGAATATTATCGGCCATCAGCTTCAGCATAGGATTATTGACAAACATCGTTCCTATCTGCTTGGATGAAATGATGCTGATTTCAGGGGAGCGTTCAATAATGCCGGATATACTGTGATAGCCCCCACAACTACCCAGCACAAATATTTGGGTGTTGTCTTTAATCTTATCAATTGTTTTGGAGGCGTAGTAGCTATGGCCGCGATGTACCATGACGTTCGGTTCGTAATTGTTTTCGTCAAATATTTTCTCTAACAATTCCTGACCATCATACTCATGCTTCGGTTTGTTGGCATAAATATGAACCGACCTTCCCACCTTGGTGCGTAGAACAACATAACTGACCGAATCGGTGATGCTCCAAGCCGGGTCGGAAAAGGATTTAATAAAAGAGGCGAAGGAGGCATCGCCATCTTCATCATCGTAGAAGTAAATAAGCCATCGATTGGTGCTGTCAAATGCAAAGAGTTTTTGTTTTTCTATTTTATCGAAGCTCGGCAGCTTGTATTGTTTAGCTACCGCAGCAAACCAATCTTCGCTCTTCACGTTTCTTTCTACAAACAAGTTGGACAACAAACCATAAATAGTAGCACCCTTTACGTTTCCGGCTGTTTTTAGTTTAAAGTATTCGAGGCGAATAACCCCTCTCAAAATTTTAAGCACCAGTGTATCGGTAATGCTGCCAAAGGCATCGGCCACTTCCACCGCCTGCGATAAATCGTTATACTTTTCAAGTCCACTGGCAAAGTTGATCATCAGCATTTGTTGATGGGTAGGCGTCATTGTTTGCATGTAGGTGCGCAGCTTACCAAATCCGGCACTCATTTTAATAAACGTACGAAAACGGTTGTTTCCCAGCGATTCCAAAAATTCCAGTCCGGAAACCGGCCCCATTTTGATCATCAACCGGTTAAAGAGTCCATTGAATGTGCTGGTAAATATTTCTTCTTCACTGTATACAATCAACGTATAAATTTCTTCGGGCGAAAAATTTTCAACAGAGGCAAACCGTACTTCATCTTTTTCGTTGTGCAGGTCGTTGAGTATGCGTGTAAATTTTAAAGCATAAATTTCTAACTCTTGATCCAGTGAATAAACCGCCAACGGGTTTTTCCCAGCCCTAATCTTGAGCATTGCCCGCAGGTATTTTTGGGGCTGATTGCCGATATGGTTAGCTTCCTCTATAGATAGTTTGCCCTGCGCAATATCATCTATCAAGGTAAATGCGTTGCTTTTGATGGTGTGGACTTCGCGAATTTTCAACAAGGTTTTGATCACCGTGTCGTTGCTTTGTTTCAATGTCTCAAAGATGCCGTTGCCTTTGTTGAAATATCGTTTCAAGGTAACAGGAGCTACTTTTGCAGCCTCTTCCAGCACATGAAGCGTGTAATCTTTGGTATAAAACGCATCATAGTTTTTAAAAACCATTTCGGGTTTGTAACGTGCTGCAAAAATTAAAAAAGAGTCTGCACAGGCTTCGCTTTTCACCAGGCCCAGGGTGTGAAACGAATACGAAATGTTAGAGGTGAGCAAAGGCAGCAAACGATTTTGCTTTATAGCGTTCAATTCAGAAAGGATAAAACGAAATACAGTTTCAAAACGTTTTACGTTATGGTAGTTGTAATCATTGACCCGTTTTAATTGGTAATAAACATGTTCCCGGTATATTTTTTTCTTCCCATTTTCGAAAGGAGCAGTAGTGATTAACCGCTGAATAGAGTCAATCAATGGAAAAAAAACAGCCGTAGCGGCCCTAGTTTCATCTGCATTGCCCACATCCAGTTTTTTGTCTAATGAACCATCTAGCCAATCAATCCGGCTTTGCTCATCATCAATATAATAGTCGGGTCCTTTTACATTTCTACTCACCGATAGCGAATCGCCAGCCCTTGAATGCAGGCTTACGAACAAACACAATAACGCAGCGAGCCGCTTCAGCGGTGCTGTGCCACGTACATATCGGTTCGCAGATTCCTTCCAAGTCACACGCCAAGAATTTTGTAATACGCTTTTATAAATATGGATTCCAAATTTTTATTCGGTGGAATATAGTCTCCAAAGTATTGATTGCTTCCTAGTCTGGTTTCCATCTTTTGCCAAAAATCGTTCCAGATAATGTCTCGCCCTTCTCGTATGTTTTCGTTCAAGGCAAATATCATGACATCATTAATTGTTTTGGTGCCCACCTGGCGCGTGGCAATCAGATGCGCATCGGGAGCATTCTCAATAGCCATTGACAACTTATAGAATCCACCACATGAACCCACAAAAATAAGTTTGGCAGTGGCCGGCACTTTTTCCAATGTAGATTCGGTATGAAAACTATGCCCACGGTGAACAATCACCGATGGATTTATTCTTCTTTCGGCTAGGTACGCAGCGATCGCTGTGCTACCATTTTCTTCATAGTCGGGCTTGTTGGCAAAAATTTCCACTTGTTTGCCGGTCACGGAGTAAATACGCACAAAACTGCTTTTGTCTTCCACCACCCAATTGGGTTGGTTCTTATAAGTGTTCAAAAAGTTGATGTAAGAACTTCGGCCATCATCATCGTTGTAAAAATACATTTGTTCTACGCAGATATTGCCTCCGGCAAACAACGCTGCTATGCTCAACGAACCGGCCGGTGTTACTTCAAACTGTCGCGATACTTGTTTATACCACTTCGTTTCGCTGCGTGCCTTGTCTGATATAATGCTGGATAATACACCATAGATAGAGATGCCCACTTGATTGCTATCCAGTGTTACCCGTTCATATTCTTTTCGTATATTTTTTTCAATAGCCGAAAGCAATTCTGCATCCCTTAAGTTAGAAACGGTTTCGGCTATGAGCACAATCGTGGTTAAATCATCCTGTGCTTTTTCTAAATCGGAGATGTATCGATGCACCAGTTCTTTCTTAGCGGCATCATCAAATTTTAAAAGTAACTGCTCTAACAAGTCGTACGAAGAGCAGAGCGACATAAAATCTCTAAACCGGTTATAGTTCACCGATTGCAAAAAGCTTTTACCGTTTTGTGCCGGTATTTTTTGTAGAAACCGATTGAAAAGACCATTGAATGTAGAGGCAAACACCTCATCGCGGCCATATAACATCAGAAAATACAACTGCGTAGCGTTAAAACCCTCTACGGTATAAAAAGGCTGGCTGCTGCCACTAGCAATTTTATCGTTGATTTCGCGAACAAAACGAAGGCTATAGTCGCGCATTTCGTGGTCTATACTATAGCGCCCTACATAGTTGGGTTTTGATATAATATCGGTGACTGCAGCAAAAAGCTTGAGCGGATCGGTAGAAATCTGTACGGCTTGCGCAGCGGTATATTTACCGGCTGCAATATCCTCCAGCAGTAGCAGTGGTTTGCTGTGATATCCCAACTGTGGATTGATTTCCAGAATTTTTTTAACCACCGGGTCGGTACTGTACTGCAAAATAAAATTGACCGGATGATGCGGATTATACAAATACCGCTTCACCGATACCGGAGCATTGAAGGCACATTTATCCAGTACTTTTTTGACAAAGAATTTAGACTTAAAAAGCTCTACCCGTTTAAACAACTCATCAGGTTCCTTCTCGGCAGCATACAACAAAAACTCTTCGGCATAGGGCTTATCAATAAACTCGGGAATGCGCTGCAACGACTGCAATACATTCTTTTTAAGCAGCATCAATGCTTTTGTTCGCTCATCGAGCGATATCTGTATCGGTGGTATCACCGGTTCTGGCTCCGGCAGTGGTACGGGCACTACATCGGCCACCGAAGCAGTGGCAGAACTACCGAGTGGGGCGGCTTCTGTTATCTTTTCTTTCTCCGGCTTAGCGGGCATCATTTCGGAAAGGGTATCGGGCGAAAGTGGAGCAGTGGGCTTGGCCTTTGTAATCTCGTTCATGCTGAGATCTACCGGGTCTGTGTTAGTCAAGGCGCTTTCGCGAACAAAGGTTTTAAAAGGAGGGAAATAATTCTCGCGTTCTTCAATCGTGGTCAGCGCCAGCATGTAATCTTTCTTCTCATCATCCACTAAGGCCAGCAATTCACTGAGCAAATGATTGCGATCGCAATAAATGACTAAATCTTTGAGCTTGGCTTTATCCAGTGATGCAATCATCGCACTACTCACCGGAATAGCTGAAGACTTCTGCCGGAGCAGCACGAGCATTTTTTGTAAGGCACGTTCGGTCGTTTCTCGAAATCCGTAGCTGATGAGCACAAACATTTCTTCTGAAGAATAGCCGGTGAAATCAGTAAAGGCATAGGCCGGGTCCAATGCGTTCTGATTTATTTTCCGCATGGCATCAATGCAGTAAATATCCATGTACCGGTAAATGGAGTAGGTCACATTGGCATCGTATCGCATGGAGCGAGCTACCAGTTCTGTGAACATTTGATTGGGATGATTGCCAAGCGAATCTGCTGTTTCAATACTCATCTTCTCTTTAACGATGGCATCGAGCAATAGATAGGCACGGCTGCGTATACCATATTGATTATAGATAGCGTAGCTGGCTTTCACATAAGGGTCTAGGCTCTTCGATAACAATACATTTACAGGATTAGCATTTGTAAAATATCGTTTAGCGGATTCCGGAGCCAGCCTTAAAGCCTTATCAAGCAGTGTGGTGGCAAAGGGCCTATCGTCAAACTCTTCGGCATAGCGGAAGGTTTCGTCAGGATGTTCATTCAAATAATCAGACAGAAATTCTTCAGCCACTGTATCGCTTGGCACCAGTCGTATGGCCTTGATTGAAAAGGTAGAGTAGCGTTTAAGATTGCGCAGCAGTTCATCTTTCTGGTCCCAGTCTATTAGGGTGGGATAATAACTGAGCACGGCCAGGTACGTACCGTTTTTGAGATAACTATCGCTGTAATAACGGTCAATATTGGTGAGATACACCTCCAGCCGTTTGAGGTATACATTTCTTCTGGATTTTGAAACTGGTAGCTCGTCTACGAATTTAACCAGACTATCTATCAGATTAAATAACCGTGCATCAGCACTTTTAAAATCGTTGGCGATTCTTGTTTTCTCAAAATTGATTCGCTGAATTTCGGCTTTGCGTTCTATTTCAAAAATATCGCTGACGGTGCTGTCTGCGGCAGTAGATGCAGCAGCCACCTGCGCCAGGAATAGCGCAGTTATCAGCAGAAATAATTTGATAGGCGTTCTCATAAAAAACAGTCAGCCACAATCAGCTGATATTAAACCCTAATATTATACGGTTACCGTGGCAAAAAGATAAGGCATCTGTTAAAGTATTTCACAGCGTTCAGCGGCTTGTCCTTTTTAGGCGAGTGAATTGAAAAAGGGGTAGCTGCAGGCTTTAAATATTCCCGTTCCTTGCCGGGCAGCATATAGAAATTTTAGATTCGCACATCATGAAAATTGGATTAGCCCAACTCAACTACCATGTTGGAAATTTTTCGGCCAACACCGCAAAAATAATTGCTGCCTTACAAGAAGCAGAAACGCAAGGGGCAGAGCTGGTTGTGTTCAGCGAGCTATGCATCAGCGGTTACCCCGCCCGCGATTTTTTAGAGTTTGAAGATTTTATTCAGCAGTGCGAAAACGCAATTCGTGAAATTGCCACACATACACAACGGGTAGCCGCCCTAGTAGGTTGTCCGCGCAAAAATCCGGTGAAGGAAGGCAAAGACCTCTATAACTCCGCCTTTTTGCTGTACGAGGGCGAAGTGAAACACATCACCGACAAAACATTGTTACCCACCTACGATGTATTTGATGAATACCGGTATTTTGAACCCAATCAAAAATTTGAATTGGTTTCTTTCAAAGGAAAAAAATTGGCTATCACCATTTGCGAGGACATCTGGAATGTAGGCAATGATAATCCGCTCTATACGGTTTGTCCACTGGATGAAGTGGCCGGCCTACAACCCGACATGATATTGAATCTGTCGGCCTCTCCGTTCAGTTATGCGCAACATACAGAAAGGTTGCAAGTCATAAGGGCCAATGTATTGCGTTATAAAGTACCGATGGTGTATGTAAATCAAGTGGGCGCACAAACCGAATTGATTTTTGATGGCGGCAGTGTGGCCATGAGTTCGCAGGGAACGGTATTTCACCAGTCTCCTTTTTTTAAAGAATCTTTGTCCTACATGGATACGTCCATAGACCTGGAGCGTACTGTATCCGTGCCGGAGACCTCGGCCATTTCACGCATACACGATGCGCTAATACTAGGCATACGCGATTACTTCCAAAAACTGGGTTTCAAAAAGGCTATTTTGGGTTTAAGTGGTGGTATAGATTCAGCCATTGTGCTTTATCTGGCTGCCGAAGCATTAGGAAAAGAAAATGTTCTTTCCTTGCTTTTGCCCTCCGGATTTTCTACCGACCACTCACTCACAGATGCCAAAGCATTATCCGAGAACCTCGGTACCGCATATGAAACGGTACCTATTGAAGCCAACTTTCAAGCGTTTCTACATACCTTAAAGCCACATTTTAAAGACCTGCCATTTAGTGTAGCTGAAGAAAATCTGCAAGCACGCGTGCGCGGTGTGTTGCTTATGGCTTTTAGTAATAAGTTCGGCTACATACTGCTGAACACCACCAATAAAAGTGAAGCAGCGGTTGGCTACGGCACATTGTATGGCGATATGTGTGGCGGATTGGCAGTGCTGGGCGATGTTTATAAAACGCAAGTGTATGAACTGGCGCAATACATCAACCGAAATGGCGAAATCATACCCGCTAACATTATTACCAAAGCCCCCTCCGCAGAACTGCGTCATAATCAAAAGGATTCCGACTCGCTTCCGGAATATGATCTGCTCGATAAACTATTGTATCAGTACATTGAAAATAGAAAAGGACCGAAAGAACTTGTGGCACAGGGATTTGAAAAGCCCTTAGTAGACCGTGTACTCAAAATGGTTAACGGCAACGAGTGGAAACGTTTTCAAACGCCCCCCATCTTGCGCGTATCACCCAAAGCATTTGGTATGGGACGCAGAATGAATATCGAGGGAAAATATTTAGGCTAGCCTTAGTGATTAAACAGCACAACAATGGCTGACCATATTACAGCCGCCATCAATAGTTCAGCTACCGGCCATTGATTCAGCACATCTTCTTTGCTGCACATCACTGCGCCTGCATCGGTACGGTGTCGGATAATGGTACCCAGTACCGGCAAAATCAATAGCATAATAGATACCAGGTGCATCAAAAATGAATATTGATTACTCACCACTGCTATCACAGGCGCAGCCAGTACTATCGGGAATAAATAGACCTGACGCACAATGGCATCTTTGCCGGAAAGTGTTGTGATAAGGCGAGCCGAAAACGAAAACCGGAGCATCTGAGGCGAAGACAACAATCCCCACACAATAGCCAGGCTACCGGCAATTACAGTGGCCGGAATAAAAAAGGTGGGGTCCATTCTAAACCACGATGCCACAATAGAAAACGTTTGATACAAACCGGTGAGACCACCATTTATACCCACCGGCATGATGAAGAGCTGGGTAAGAAACAAATTGATAAAACAGGTGTGCAACCAAAACCAAAACAGGCGGATCCGCGATACGCTTCCGTCTTTGCCCAACTTAATAAACTGGATGGCATAAGCGGCTATCAAACAAAGCACCGGTGGAATTACATAGATCATGAGCACCCGGTTACTACCCCAGTATTCATACTCATAAGGTTTTACTGACACCCAGTGATAACCAAACTTAACCGTATAGCCCAACAAAAAACTTACACAAAAAATATAGGCTTGCACCAAAAGCTGCACCAGCGCATAAGCCGACAGCAACATGGCCGCTGAGCTGAGTACACGCTTCAACTTTTTGAGCAACGAATCATTCACCTTTGCAGTTTCAAAATAGGATGCGCTCTCACTCATAGGTTTGTGATATTATGTGTTTTGTGATGCCTCAATATTACTGAAATACTTCATCCAGATACGAACCATAGCCAATATAAGACCGTAGGTAATAGCAACAAACAAAAATGAATGATGAAAAATAAAATACTGGTCGGGCAGGTGAGCAAACACAAAGGCCAGCGGTACCAGGCGCATCACATTTATAAAGGCTATCCCCAGCAAACCCAAAGGAATAAACCATAATTTGTTTTTCCAGCTTCCGCTAAAAAGTGTAATCGAAAAAACAAAAATATACATAGCCGGAATAGCCAGACAATGCTCCTCCACATCTACTACACGCGAGAGCTGATAAAAGTGTATGCCGATTCCATCCCGTCTCACAACTTCGCCCATAAAGCGAAGCACCCCTACCGAAATATTGGCATAGAAGATACTTAAATGATGAACCAGCGATAACCAGGCCTCCTGAAATTTGCCCTGCGAGTTTTCAATAAAATAATAGAGGAGTTTCCAGCTGCCATAGACTAAAACCATCTGCACCAAAAACAGATTGGATTTATGACTCATTGTCTTCTTAAGTGTGGCGAACTGGTTCATAACAGCTGTAAAAATAAGCAGGAGCAAAGGAAAAAATCCTTTGCTCCTGCGAGCCTGATGTTACTATATACTAATTGGTCTCTGTGTTTGCTTGTAATGCTTTGCGGCCATACACCGCTGCACCTATAGCCAAGAGAATAGCTCCACCGTCAATAGGAACGGCCCCGCTGCCCGGAGGTGGGCCGCCCTGACCTTGCCCACCACCTCCTCCGCCCGGTTGGGCTTCAAGCGCAATGGTCATTATGACTAAAACAACTGTTACTGCTATAGATAGAATCGTGTTCTTTTTCATTTTTCCTGTTTGATGAGTTTTTTACTTAATCAATACTTTTCCGGTTTGAGTGGCATTAGCCTCTTTCACTTTCACAATGGCATACCATGGGTTGGTGTTATCCAAAGTAATCTCCGTGCGTTTGCTGTCGGTGCTTACTTCTTTGATGGTTTGTCCCAGTGTGTTGCTAATAGTGATGGTAGCGGGTTTGTCGTTGCTTCTTTCTACTACCGCTATGTTCTGGTGGCTGTAGATTTTTATGCTCTGGTCTTTCACCGTTACTATACCACTTGGAATTTCCACCGTTTCAAACACGATGCTGTATCTGCCTTCGTATACTTGCCCCCCGTTCAAAGGCAGTGTTACACTGGCCGTGGTAGTGAGGTCGGTGAGTGTGTTCAGTTCCGCATCTTTGAGATAGGTAATGTAGCCATCCACATTCAACTCGGTGGCCTCGAAGGTGTAGCTGCCGGAGTCTGTTACCCACAGCACCAATGGCAATTCGGTAGTTTCGGTAATTTCATCAATCACATTGATGGCGTATTCTTTACCCAATTGTTTGTAGCTCATATAGACAGTGCTACCCGCTGCTATCTTTTGTGCATCGTGATTCACATCGTAGTTCCAGGTGGCAGTGGCATCGGTATAGGCCACTATTTCATCGCTGTTTCCGCTGCCGGTCAGTTGCAGGCGAATCTCATTTGGCTGTACGGAATTGGCTTTGTAAAAAGCGGTAGTGGCATCAGCTACGCGCACCGAATTATCTAAGCTGAAGGTACCGGTGCCCGGGCTGCTTTTTCTAATAAAGAAGCCTTGTGAAGAGGCTATTTTGTCGCTGGCCAGGTTTACGCCCACCACCGAGTTGTAGGCACTCCAGTTTCCGGTATATTCATTGGAAATGGTGCCGGTGGTGTTGAATACATAATAGGAAGCATCTATGCCGGTCTTAGTTACCAAATCCCAGTCAATAGGCGAGGCATACGGATTGCCTACAAAGTTCCAGCCGTCAGCATCCGGAGTTCCGGTGGCTGTATGCGTAACGGTAATACTCTGTGAGCCATTGTAAGGAGCACCGGTAAGGTCAAGGGTGTATGGACCTGCGCCTGTGCGAATGGCCACTCCTTTCATTGGCGAAAGGGCATTGCCGTACCCGGTCATGCTCCACCATCCTCCGTAATAATTATTGGTTACGGCATTGGAGTTTTCCTGATAGTACTGCACGTTAGGGTAAGGGCTGTAGCTATACCAGCAGTGCACCGCATCTAGCCCGACAATGCTCATATCATCGGCCAAATCGGCAACGGTAGTGTTCACAGATGAACTGATGTCGCGGTAGCCATAGGCGGTGTTGCTTACGTGGCGTTCAACCGTCAGGTTGCCGGAGTAGGTGCCTGTAAAACCTGGCGAAAAATTATCTAAGTAGGCTGTGTGAGTAGCGGTTGATTTCAATGTCACCTTACCGTTATTCGTGGCGGTGAAGGAACCATTCTCAAGATTTAAAGCATTATAGACATTCACTTGATTGGCAGCTACATTGGCTACGTTTCTGCTACCTTTAATTTGTAAGATATAAAAGTCGGTAGCACCATCTACGGTCTTATTAGTTCCCCCTAATATAACGGTACTTAATCCTCTGTCGAATGCGTTTACACCATCAGTCAGCCAATCACCGTTAACAGTAAGTGTATACGTAGCCGCTTTCACCTTACCCAAGCCAGCACCCAAATCAGTCACCAGAAAATCACCATTCACTAGCGTATTACCAGCCAAACTCTTATCGCCTGAACCCACAATATTGAGGTGAAAATACGGGTGGGTATTGGTAATAGTTTGCAAAGACGTGCCATTATAGTCGACCGAAGCACCCGTATTTGCAAAATTGTAAGTAGCACTAGCGTTCTGCAAGCTACCGGTTGCACTGCGCAAGCCATTAGCATTTTTGGTTCGTACGGTTCCGTTGGAATTAATGGTGAAGGCTGTATAGGTACCGCTGATAGCATTAGCATCCATCACCAACGTTCCTGAAACTTGTATGGGACCAGTATTAAATGTTTTGTTGTTGCTTAATGTAGTTACAGACCCTGTTTCGATTTTGAGGCCATTGGTGGCATTTAGGATTACTGTCCCACTACCGCCTATTTCCGCGGTTTCTCCATCAATCAAAATTTGACCTGAATTGGATGTTTGCGATAGATTACCTGCTCCTCTGAAACCAAACACCATATTTTTAATGCCGGCATTTGCCCAGGTAAGCGTCTTACCTGTTTCAATTTCCACTATTCCATATATCACCGTAATACTACTGCCGCCAATGTTTGTTGCCGGGCCATTATATCTAAAAATTGGCTTGTCGGTGAGGTTAGGCGTGTTCGCAAAATAAGTGATACCACTGGACGTAAATATAGCCGACAGATTCCAGTAAAATATAGAACCATTCTCCCATTCAATAAGGTCATCATAAGGATTTAAGCCATCATAGGTAAATTCATCGCTGGCCCACGCATCAGCTTCACCACCACCAGTGGCTTGCACTTCAACCGTGGCACCATTCTTTATCAATACAGATGGGTTGCCTGAGCCGCTCACATAAAACAAAGCTTGGTTAGTAGCAGTAAGTAAAACCTTACCTCCACTTTCCACTGTCAAGTCAAAACCAGTGCCGTTATTAAGATACCAATCGTTACTGGCGTTACCGGCATATTCCAAAGTTCCACCGGAGACTACCACCACCTGATCAACTGTAACACTTGAGTTAATAGTAACTTTATGCTTCACTGTTACTATATTGGCATCAAATGTAGGCGGGGCAGTGGCGTTAATCCATGGACCCGATGCACTGGAGGATGACTGCCAGGTGTTTACGTTGGTCCAGTTTCCGTCTTGTTT
>CAYQRR010000039.1:0-5888 GCA_964419635.1 uncultured Chitinophaga sp.
AGTTTATTGTTACTTCTTTTTTCAGTCAGTCTTTTTGGCCTTTATCTTTCCCTCATAATACTCTGTGCTACCAGTGGCATTTCTGCCCTTATTTTATATACATTGAGTGCATTAATACTGGCAAAACTGATCATTAGTTTCCGATTATTTAAACGGCTCACCTATGGTGATTTGAAATTTATTTCACCAGTCTTAGATGTGTTTTACGCAGCTTATCTCATCACCATATTTTTTCTATTATTGCTACAACCTAAAGATAAGTGGAAGTAAACGCAAAATTTTCGGCTCGTGCTCAAGAAGATTTCGAGTTAGTTGCTAAGGCAAAAAACGGAGATCAAATCGCCTTTGGCAAGCTGATGACCCGATATCGCGACTCGGTTTACTTTATGGTTCTTAAAATGATTCACAACCGTGATGATGCCGAAGATCTTACCATTGAAGCATTTGGTAAAGCTTTTAATAGCATATCCAACTATTCAGCAGATTTTGCCTTCAGTACCTGGCTATTTAAGATAGCCACTAATAACTGTATCGATTTTTTACGCAAGAAAAAATTACAAACTACCTCCCTAGATCAGAAAACACAAACGGATGATGGAGAGATAACCCCCATCGCAGTAAAAGACTATAACCCGGATCCTGAGGAGGCAATGGTTAAAGAACAACGTGCTGCTAAAATTAGAGGTGCCATTGAAAAGCTTTCCCCTAAGTATCGTTCGTTAATTGAACTTCGTTATCTAGACGAATTGGCTTACGAAGAAATTGCCGAAAAACTAGACTTACCACTCGGCACTGTAAAAGCCCAACTATTCAGGGCAAAAGATATGCTTTACAACATTCTCAAGGTTACCAAAGAGAAATACTGATTTTGGAACTTATTCTGAAATATTTTCCTGATTTGACTACACGTCAAATTGAGCAATTTACTAGCCTGCTTTCAATTTATACGGAATGGAATGAGCGAATCAATGTGATATCCAGAAAAGATATCGAAAATTTGTATGAACGACATGTATTGCACTCTCTTGCAATAGCGAAGTTTGTTCCATTTAAGCATGGGACAAAAATTATGGACTTGGGAACTGGAGGTGGTTTCCCTGGTGTTCCGCTAGCTATTCTGTTTCCGGATTGTCGTTTTCACCTGGTTGATTCCATCGGTAAAAAATTGAAAGTAGTAGAAGCAGTAAAAGAAGAATTAGAATTAAAAAACATTTTCACTTTTCACTCCAGGGCGGAGCAAATGGACTATCAGTACGACTTTGTGGTAACACGTGCTGTGGCTCCGTTAGCTGATTTGCTTTTTTGGACTAAGAGAAAGTATTTATCCAAAGATCAAAACCGTGTAGCTAACGGTCTCATTGCATTAAAAGGTGGTGATTTGAATCAAGAAATTGCTGACACTGGGCTTCAACATACGGTTACTGTTCCGCTATCCACTTTTTTCAACGAATCATTCTTTTCCGACAAATCTTTAGTCTACGTTAAGCTATAAAAGTATTTTAACAAAAACGAAAAAGGACTCTGATTAGAGTCCTTTTTCGTTTCCTTGATTGTTGCTACTAATAGTTCCAAAGATCGTGTTCAAAGTTGAAGTTTTCGTATTTAACTCGATCACTCTCTAAAAGTGCATCCATTCCGGTTGCATACTCTTGAACGTTTCTGTCATATACGTTGCTTTCTTTGTAAATGTAACTTTCAAAGAAGCGAGCTTCAAAAACATCTTCCCAGCTTAATCTAACAGCATCGTTCTTAGGGTTGTAAACCTCATACTTAGCCAAAATTGGACGAAGATCAGGATAATATAACCAATACATAGTCATATCTCCTCGATAGTTTCCGGATGCATCATAATCTTCCATGATGGGGGCAATTCCAATTACACGACACATCATAGTGGAAGTTTCCTCATCAAAGAACCAATCTTCCTTTACACGATACTTCACAATTTTATCCCAAGTCAATTCATTCTTTTGAATTACTTGTTCTTCTTCTAAAGTAATCGGGTTAATCTGCATAACAGTATCTACACGCATACCAAGCTTCTTCACGTCTTCCACGCTCATAACTTGCTTAAATTGATCTGCGTCTACTACTGCAGGGTCGTAGGTAGTTACCTCGCCATTCTTTGCTGCAGTATGAAGAATCTCAATCAATGGCTGTTGAGGATATTTGAAGGGTAGATTCATCTTCTCACGAACATCAATCATTCTCCAAATACGCTTTGCCCAAAATACATCCGCTTCGCGAATGTAATCGTAAGGAATCACTTCCTTTTCTTTGGTTGTTGTTTTAATCCAAGCACCATCCAATGGTTCTTGAGCAAAAACGCTACCGCTGAAAAGCACAGCAACAGCCAAAACAATTTTTCCCTTAGTTAACATACTTGTTTGTTTTAGATAATTTGGAATGCAATCTGCCCAAGTTTACGTGGTTGATTGTCAGGACCTACAACTTTAATTTCATCGATGAAGATAATATCCTTTGGTTTTGCTCTATCTAAGAAACTTTTCATCTGTTGGTTAAATAGAGGACCTTGTACTTCGGATTTAAAAATCTCTCCTTTGGAAGAAAACACCATTTGGAAACTTTGAACTTTAAAAGTTGCTTCAAAATCGAAGTTCTCCAACAAAGCAACCACACCGCTCTGAGCTTTGATAGAACCGGGTTGTGTGTTACCACCACGCAGTTTACCGCCCAATGTAGGAACTGGATCTGGAATACGCTTAATGCGGAACTCTTTGGTGCCCATAGGTTGAACTTTTCCATCAATTTTGGCGGATACGTTCACCTGACATTTTCCAACTGCTGTGACTTTAGCTACATAATTACCGTCCGGAGCTTTAGTCAACGTTCCTGCACCTGTAAGGCTTGCAGAAACATCTCCCTGACCCACACCAGGAACAGAAACCTCCATTGGATTATCTACACCAATATAAAGAACATTCATCTTAGTAGGAGAAACCACTACTGCTTTTGCAGCTACCTGGTACTTAGCGTCAAAAGGATAGAAAGTATAGCCACCTACCGGATTTTTAACTCTTATAATACCACCGTAGCCTCTTTCACCTACTCCTGAACCACTTACTTCATAACGACCCATACCGCCTTTAATCTTGTCGTCACTCATTTTCATGCTCATAGAATAGCCTGCCGGCAATTCATTGGGAGAATCAATTTTATCGTAATCTCCTGCAGCGTTTTTCTTAAAACCTCCTGTTGGCCCTAAGAAAATCTCAGGATTTTGAGTAGAGTTAAAAGCAGCCAAGAAAATGTCTGATTTATAAACCTGCCCTTGCATTATGTAGCTGGAAGGAGAAATAATACGTGCAGAAAGTGCATCAAATTTGAAATCGGTCTCTCCAATCTTTTTGATTAGATACTCGATGATTGCACCTTCTGAGCTAACTACGTCATTTTGAAATTTTGTAAGAATCGTTACCGCAGCAGTCACAGGAACGTGGTTAAAAGTTGCATACTCCCAAGAATTCGCTCCTTTACCGGCAGAACCTTTAGGGTTTGGTGCATCTAATGGAATCTTAGTTTTAAAACCCTCTCTATCTTTCTCATCAACCAAGGCTATCATTTTAGCTCTTGTGCTGAGAATTCTTTCCTGTAGTGCTTTTCCTACCTGCTTACCATCGGCACCCTTGCTACGCTCTTCCACGAAAAGGGCGGTTGCATGGTCGATGTTATCGCGCTCCTTAATTTCGCCTTCTTCATTTCTTCCTTTAGCCAGAGCTACCAATGTATCCTTGTACATTGCTAACAATGAATTCAGTTCAGTGGCGTATTGTTTTGCCAATTGAGCTTTGTCGAAAAGTGGTTTTGCTTTATTAGCATCAGTTTCCATCTGCTTTTGGAACGCTTTGTAAATACCATCATTTTTGGTACCGAGCGATCCGTTAGAAGTTTCAAGACCTTCGTTTACCAATCTGAAGGCATTTAACACTTCCGTAGATACGTTCAAGGCGAGGAGGGCTGTTAACACGAGATACATCATGTTAATCATCTTCTGCCTAGGGGTTAATTTTCCACCTGCCATTTGTTTTGTTTTTCTTTTTTGGGTTAAACTCTACGATTCTCTATTCAATCAATTACGCTTTCATAGCTGACAACATGTTGCCATATACCTGATTCAAAGAAGTCAGATTTTTGTTCAATGCAGCTAAGTTTTCTTTAATCTTAGTGGCATCTGCAGCAGTGTCAGAAAGAACCTGAGCGGTCGCACCAATTTGGCTAACTGCAGTTGTTGCGCTTGCAGCAGCGTTTGCAAACGAAGTAATTTGGCCTGCAGCGCTTTTAGCATTTTTAGAAAAATCATTTGCAGCTACAGTAGCATCTGTTAAATCGTTCATTTTACTAACGCTTTCGCCCAATGTAGTGAACCCTTTACCCAAACTGTTTATCAACTCAGGGCCTACTTTTGCATCGCTCAACATTTTATCTAATTGCTGAGTAAGTGGTTTTCCACCTTTGGCAACCGGAGCTGATTCGTCTGCTAATTCCGGATAAACTCTTTCCCACTCGTATTCTGCGTGTAATGCCGCTTGTGGTTCAAAACCGGAGATGATGAAGATGATAACCTCAGCACCCATACCTACGATAAGCATCACGTTGGCACCTGGCCAGTGCATGATTTTGAAAAGAGCACCAGCGATTACAATCGCAGCTCCGAAGGAATACGCATAGTTCAAAAGTGTTCTTGCTTTCTGTCCGGTAAGTGGGTGGTTTTTAAAAGATGCCATACTTTTTTTGTTTTTGTTTTTGTTTAGATTAAATAATTAAGAGTTAAATCTTGGTGTAAAATAGAATGATAATAAATGGGAGAAGATATTGCTTATTGATCGGTGATATCTCTACCCAGGAATGTGGTAATACAACGGAATCCTACATAAGACTTTGCCGAATCTCCATACTCCCAATGGCGGGTACCGTTTTCAATGTAGTAACCGATATCTTTCCATGAACCTCCGCGTGTAACTTTACGCTTCATAGCTTCCGGCTCGCTTTCTTCTGCATCGTAACGAATATCCGGGTTCAGGTCATGTATGAAAGAGTATGAATTCTCGTAGAAAGCTGAAGAAGTCCATTCTGCTACGTTACCAGCCATACAATACAGACCATAATCGTTTGGCCAGTAAGCATCTGATCTTACGGTGTAGAAACCGCCATCTTCAGGATAATTTCCACGTCCGGGTTTGAAGTTTGCCAAAATACATCCTTTGGAGTTTCTAACATAAGGGCCTCCCCATGGAAATGGAGCTAGTTTTTTTCCACCGCGTGCAGCATATTCCCACTCATGCTCAGTTGGCAAGCGGAAGATATCCATCAAAGGCTCTCCGCGTGGAGTTCTGTAATCTTCCCACAAACGTGTTCTCCAGTAGCAGAACGCATTAGCCTGTGGCCAAGTAACACCTACAACAGGATAATCGTCAAATGCAGGGTGGTGGAAGTAGTTACGAGTCATTGGCTCGTTATAAGAGTAAGAGAAGTCGCGAACCCAAACCAAGGTATCAGGATAAACATTACAAGATTCTTTGCGAATAAAACTTGTTCTGGACTTGCCCTTGTTTTTGGTTAGTGATGCGGCTTTAATATCAAACCACTCATAATCGTACTTCAGTTTGCTGAGGGCTAACTCTTTTCTGCCCCATACTCTTTCATTTTCGGGCAAATAGATATCTTCCAATTGCTCATTTTTCTCTTTGCCGCTCCATTCGATTTTCTTATTCCAGTCAATGGATTCTTTACCATCGTCAGAAGTTTGCACATCGCCTATCATTTTGTGAGCCACAGAGTCGCGCACCCAGTTAATAAACTGACGGTATTCATTGTTGGTGATTTCAGTATCATCCATCCAGAATCCATCCACCGACACATCCTTGCGT
>CAYQRR010000039.1:5898-13196 GCA_964419635.1 uncultured Chitinophaga sp.
GTAAAAACCCACGATGGATACTTGTTTGGCTCGTGCCTGCAAAGAAGCATTCACGTCCTGATCACTTGGTCCTATGTGCAGTACCCCCGAAGGAATAAAGACCATACCATAAGGTGTTATAGGATTCCACTTTGGTCTGTCCAGCTCCCCAAGCAGTTGACCATTGTAACCCCCAGAACAACCTGCAATAATCAACAAAGAAGCTATTGCTGCTGTACTGAGAAGTGCTTTTGCTTTTTTCATGTTTTTTTTGATTTGATAGTTTCCCCTTTAATTTTTGAAGAGCGTAAATATATACAGATTTTGAAATTGCAAAACCTCCACAAAATAATTTTCAAATATCACGATTTTCTACGGTTAAAACTCCTTTCATGTTTCTGCTGTGCTGTTAATTAAACGAATATGCTGTTTCAAATATTGTGTAGGCCCGTTTGGAGTGTGATTTTAATCACAACATCCCCTGTGCTTAGTTAAACCTGGGGTTGTGATAAAAGTAACCCTTCACTTCTTTCTTTTTTAGCGGATACGAATATTGTAAACTGATTTCGTGTGACCCGGAATTGAATCTTGAAAGGTAAGAGAGGTTGGCATCGTAGGAATAAACCGCTTGAAAGCCCTTTATTCTTACTCCTAAAAAAATGGCCAGTGCATCTATCGTTTTACCACTAAATCCACGCAGGGATGCGCCTGTTAAAACTTTTTCGATAATGGTAAAATTCAGCGCTATGTCAGTCTGCACTTGTTTTAAATCAGTCTTAATCAAAGCATTGGGCATAATTTTGAGTTTGCTTCCAGCTTTAAAATCATAGCCCCCCATAAAAGATAGGTTCTGCGTGAAAATGAGTTGCGTTTTGCCTGCAGGCGATGGTATAGAGGCATTTGAAAATGCAGCGTGATGCAGGGAAACACCAGCAAAATAGCGTTCCTGATTGAAATAAACACCCACTGAAAAATCCGGGGCAAATCCTTGGGTGATATTATCCGGGAGCAGTAAATCGTTGTGATTAAATCCTCCAATGTAGTTTCCCTCTGGAGTTCTGATTAATGCCCCATCCAACGAAGTTTCAATAAATCCTGCTGCAACACCCACTTGCAAATTACCCCACTTGAATTTTTTCCGGTAATCATAGTTCAAGGCCACGTATGTGGCTCGCATAAAACCAATCAAATCGTTCACCGCGGTAATTCCAATACCTGAGCTAGCTTTGTAAAGCGGCATATTAAAATTAAACCCTTGAGTGGCGATAAAACGATCGGCCAAACCCACGTATTGACTACGATGCAGAAGTGCAAGCTGTAAAGCATCTTCGCTGCCTGTATAAGCAGGATTCAGCAAATAGCGGTTATACATGAATTGTGTAAACTGAGGTTCTATTTGTGCTTTTACAACCATCAGTTGTAAGGAGCAGCATAGTATCAGTAGAAAGCGTATCACAAGAATGAAAATAAACGAAGATTGTGAACTATGAAATAGCGTTTGAGGATTAAAACAAGAGCGTTGTATTATAGTTTACCAAACATCAAAAAGCTCAAAACTTTTGCTGCAAACTTGCTCCTCTTTATCGTTATATACCCTTACCTTATACTTCCCGGGAGATTTAAATGTGTTGGCTTGCCATGCGTAGACCCACTCTGCCTGCGCTTTTTGAGGGATATTTTTCAGGAAAATTTCTTCGCCCTTTCCGTTCAGCACGTAAAGTTTGTAGTTAAGATTGGAAGTACTAAGCCCCGAAGCGTTACGGACCAGCATGGTTATTTCGGCTGTGGAGCTATCAGGCGAGCTGATGAACTTTGTATTGTTAAACACACAGTTCTCATCGCGCATGGCAGCACAGAAACTCAATGTGGTTTGAGCGTATGTATTGAGAGAAAATCCAGCAATAACAGTAAACAGTAGCAAATATTTCATTTTCATTTTTGTGCTATAGTAGGAAAGTAAACGAGCAAAACTTGAGCGACACTAAATTGTCCAAGTGACTAATCCGTGAGGTGTAAAATTATATCTCATCACTCTACCACCCATCTTGTTTAGCTTTTCTATCACCTTGAATTTATTATTGTAAGGTGCGTAAAAAATCATAAACCCACCCCCTCCTGCACCGGATATTTTACCCCCTGTGGCACCGGCTTTTAAAGCTGTATTATAAATAACCTCAATTTTTGGGTTGCTGATGGCTGCCGCCAAACCCTTTTTATGTTCCCAGCTATCATGCAATATCTTACCGATGCCATCTACATCACCCTTCAGAAGAGCCTCTTTCATTCGGACACTTTGTTCTTTAAGGTTATGCATAGCTTCAATGCTCTTTGTGTTTTTCTTTTTTACGTTATCGCTCTGTTTCTTGATAATCTCGGAACTGAGCCTTGACGTTTCAGTAAAAAAGAGGACCAGGTTGTTTTCTAGCTCGTGTAGCCATTTATCCTTTACGCGCAGTGGGTTCACAATCACCTTATCATTAGCGTAAAACTCCATGTAATTTACACCTCCAAAAGTAGCCGCGTACTGATCTTGCTTGCCGCCATGCATTTTTAAGTCTTCGCGCTCAATTTTGTAAGCGAGATGGGCAATGTCGTATTCGCCCAAGGGTAATTTAAACCACTCAACAAAAGCGCCCAAAATAGCTACCACCAGTGTGGAAGAAGATCCCAGCCCCGAACCGGGAGGAGCGTCTACGTATGTAGTTAACTCAAAAGCAAACGGTTTTTTCACAAAGTCTTTAACGATTCGGTTGTACACCCCTTTGGCTAAATCAAGTTGTCCGTTTATAGCCAACTGTTTTTTTACATCCACCACTACTTCTTCATTGCGGTCTATGGCCTTGATGTATATTTTATTGCCTGACAACGGCTTTAAAGTGGCGTAGGCGTACATGCCTATGGTTATATTTAGAATAGCCCCACCAAACTGGTCGGAGTAGGGAGAAACATCGGTGCCACCACCGGCCAAGCCGAGCCGTAGGGGTGCTTTACTTCTGTAAATCATGCTGCGAATTACGAATTAGAAATTACAATTTACAAATTTGTTAGTCCGGCCACTTCGTAAATCTTAAGGAGCATTTCGCTCCATGCATATTTTTTCTTTTCTGCTTTGATGTTGTCGCGCATTTTGAATTCGCGATGATTAGCATAAAAATCATCCAGCGCATCGGCAATGGCATGCGGGTCTGGTTCCACAACATATCCGACCTGACCGTGCGGCACTATCTCGGGCAAGCCACCCACATTTGTTACCAGCATGGGTCGGTTGAAGTGGTAGCAAATTTGTGTCACTCCACTTTGCGTGGCGTGCTTGTAGGGCTGAACTACCATATCTGCAGCACAAAAATAATTGCGCACTTCGCTATCGGGAATAAAATCGGTTTTCAAAATCAATTTATCACGAATACCCAGCTCCTTTATTAGATCTGCATAAGGTTTTGCATCCGTATAAAATTCACCGGCCACTATCAATTTCACATTCCGCTTTTTTATCCGCTCATCGGCCATAGCCTTCAGCAATAGATCAAGGCCTTTGTAATCGCGGATGAAACCAAAAAACAGTAGATATTCTTCATTTAGGGCTAAACCAAGTTTTCGGTATGCTTCTGATTTAGGGATGGCCTCTCCGAAATTGTCAAAAAGTGGATGAGGCGAAAAAACACACGGTTTTTTAATGTCGAACTCTTTCAAATCCTGTAGCACACTATCACTCATTGCAATAAAAGCATCTACACTGTTGACAAAATATTTTGCCAGCAGTTTATCCCCCGGTCGTTTTTCGTGTGGTATAATATTATCCAGAATGGACACCACTTTTGTTTTGCCATTGGCTTTTACAATTCGGGAGATTTTCCCGAGGCAGGGGGCCATGAATGGCAACCAGAATTTCACGATCATCAAATCTGCATTTAAAGCAGCTATCTCCTTTCCTACTTTCAGCCAGTTGAAGGGATTAACAGAGTTTACGTGCACATGTATTTTTAAATCCTGAGGAGCTGGCTCTTCGGAGTATTGGGTGGTGCCGGGAAATAAAAACTCAGGATATTGCAAACTGAAGGTGTAAATCTCTACCGTGTGGCCTTGGCTGATAAACTCTCTTGCCATCCGTTCGTTATAGGATGCCAGGCCACCTCGAAGTGGGTACGCGGACCCGAGAATTACAATCTTCATATTGAACGATTACAAATTCAGTTTTGCCGCTATATCGTATTGATTTCTATCGGCCGCTTTTCGTGAAATAAGTTCTCCCAGAAAGCCGGTGAGGAATAATTGCACTCCTATAATGATGGAAAGCAAACTAAAATAGAAGAGTGGCCGCTCTGTCATTCTATACTGTTCAAAAACAAACTTAGCTATGGTGAGGTAGGAAATGATACAAAATCCTATAAAGAAACTAAAGACACCCAAGCCTCCAAAGATATGCATGGGGCGGTTAGCAAAGCGGGTCATAAAGGAAACCGAAAGCAAATCCAGAAAACCATAGAGAAATCGCTCCATACCGAATTTGGTAACTCCATACTTACGCGCCTGATGCTGAACAATTTTTTCGCCAATATTTCTATACCCTGCCTTGCGTGCCAGAATAGGGATATAGCGATGCATTTCGCCATAAACCTCAACACTTTTTACGACTTCGTTTCTATATGCTTTGAGCCCACAGTTCATGTCGTGGAGCTGAATGCCTGTCAAAAATCGGGTAGCTCCGTTATAAATCTTTGTTGGGATTGTTTTTGTAATCGGGTCAAAGCGCTTCTGTTTCCAGCCGCTGACTAAATCAAAACCTTCTTCGGTAATCATTTTATAAAGAGCCGGAATTTCGTCCGGACTATCTTGCAAATCGGCATCCATCGTAATAACTACATCGCCTTTTGCCTCCGAAAATCCCACTTGCAAACCGGCACTTTTACCGTAGTTTCTTCTGAACTTAATGCCTTTTACATTTGCATTTTCTGCCGATAATTTTTGAATCACCTGCCAACTTTTGTCTTTGCTTCCATCGTCAATCAGGAGTATTTCATAGCTAAATTGATTGCCTTTCATGATGCGATCAATCCATGCTGCCAATTCGGGCAGAGACTCTTCTTCGTTAAATAAGGGAACGACAACAGATATTTGCATCAGGATTCTTGAAGTGTTTGTGTTTCGGTTACAGGTGTATTCTTTCGGCTTACAAAAGCAGCTACTATTAAGCATAACAAGGCTCCCACACCCAAGCTAATTCCATAAGCTCGGGCCGTTTTTGCCAATGTAGGACTAAACTGCTCGGGCTCTATTCTTTCCATCGCTTTTTCAATTTCTTCATCCGGTGCACCAAATCGCTCCATGCTTTGGGCGGTAGATTTTTTAACCAGATCATACAATTGCTGCGGATAGTCGGTATCTATATAGTTCGGAATGATGTAAGATGTAAAATTGCTGGCAAACATGGTCATGGAAAAAATAATCATTCCGGCTACAAAGGCTTTCAGAAAAGTAATTTCAGCCAACTCACGTTTAAAAGAAACCACCCCCCACACAACAATGAAAATAACGGAGGCAAAATAGGCTAAGCCGAAAATCATCTGCACAAAAAAGGAGCTAAAAAGCGTGCGGTAAAACATGTAGGTGAACAGACCAAAAATGCACATCAACAGTGCTCCCACTAAACCATAGCGAACAGATAGAGAATAATTATTCATTGATTAAGCCATTTGAAGTTTACCCTTATTGATCACCCCTAAGGCTTTACCGGTAAATGCAGTGCCTAAGAAAGGTGAATTGGATGAGCGTGACTGAATATGCTCTGCTTTAAAAGTCCATTTATAATCCGGATTAAACAAAGTAAGATCCGCTTCTGCTCCTTCCTGAATAGCGCTGTTTAGCCCCAGAATATTGCGTGGATTATTAGATAGCGCAGAAATAATGACGGCCAAATCCACTCTCCCGCTTAAAGCAGTGCTGGCTACTGCATAGCATGTTTCCAGGCTAATCATTCCAAAATCTGCTTTATCAAACTCCAACTTTTTACACTCTTCATCATGCGGCTGATGGGCCGATGTAATGGTATCCAGCGTGCCATCCGCTAAGCCTTTCGCCAATGCCTGTAAATCCTCTTTCCCCCGAAGAGGTGGGTTCACCTTGACATTTGTATTGTAATTGCCGACTGCAGTGTCCTCCAATAGCAAGTTGTAGGCATTTACAGAGGCCGACACCTTTAGTCCTTTCTTCTTAGCGGCCCTGATAAGTTCGACACTTTTCTTCAGCGAAATATCAAGAAAATGAAGCTTAGAATCTGTGTAATCTAACAGATATAAATCACGGTTTACGGCTACCTCTTCGGCAACAGCCGGTGCCCCGGGCAGTCCAAGACGAGTACTGGTGATACCCTCGTGCATAGCTCCGTTTTTGGAGATGCTTTTTTCCTCGGGATGGATCAAAACCAAGCCATCGAAGGCTTTAACATACAGCAAAGCGCGCTCTACCATACCCGCAGAAGGCGATGGCACCAAACCATCCGAAAATGCGATGGCCCCGGCCTTATACATATCGTACATTTCGGCCAGCTCCTTACCTTGACAATGTTGTGAAAGAGCCCCCACCGGATGAACGCAGCATATTTGAGCGGCAGACTTGCCCAATATATATTCCACCTGCGATTTTGTTTGTGTAATGGGCTGCGTATTGGGCATGGCGCAGATGTGCGTGAATCCGCCAAAAGCCGCTGCAGCACAACCGGTTTCTATGATTTCTTTGTGCTCCAATCCCGGATCGGCTAAAAAAGTATTCATATCCACCCAACCCAGCGAAACATGCAAATTGTCCAATTTTATCTCTTTTGCTTTGCCGGTATTCTGAATCTTGGAAGCTATCTTTTTGATTCTGCCATTGGAAATAAAAATGTCTTTAACCTGATTGTGAAACGGGGAGCCGGTGTCAATGATGCGCGCTGCGCGGATGATTATTTCCATACCGAGGAACAAATGTAGCAGATAATGTGAGATTGGACATTGCCCGGAATTTAAACCACTTTGTAATTGCGATACTCTCCTATCGAAATTCCCCATGTTTCTTTCAGCCACTTACGTAGCCGATACTTAAACCTCATTTTTGCTCGATTCGTATCAAAATTAAAGTTCCAGTTACGCTGGCCAATGCGCTGCTGCATTACTGCCGGGTGAGTGCCCGTAAATGGTTCCAAAGAATCAATTATGCTATAGTCATACTCATCAGCTTTCACTACATTATCATTGACCCAATCATCACTATGCCACATTTTGTGGAATGTTTCCTGCTTCCGCTGCTGGGCTTGCTTTTGTTCATCCAGAACCTGCTGGGCGATC
>CAYQRR010000040.1:0-13096 GCA_964419635.1 uncultured Chitinophaga sp.
AGTTTTTTCACTGCTATTCATGGCAGCATAGAGCTCCATGAGTTTTTGAAATGCCTGATACGGTTCTTTAACACGAAGCGCAGCAGCAATATTTGCTGTGTTATACTCAAGTGTTTCATCACATAGCAAAATACCTGCTTTTGCAGTTTGTGCATAGGGGTAGTATTTGGGGTTAGCCAGAAAACAAAACGAGTGCTCATCTGCTTCTTCTATTTTAGCTAGCTTGGTTACGGTAGCTTCCGGGTTCCCTTCTAATTTGGCGCCTAAAACAGCGGCCAAATCTTTTGCTTTTATCTCCATCACAGGGTGCTTAAGTATACGTTAAACGGACTCTTGAAAAATTATTGTGTCATTCAGAAAACAGCGCATAGGAGAGTTTATTCGGCCAGCACTTTTGGGTAAAAAACATAATACTTGGTAACCGGAACGCTGAGCACGGAAATGTTGAGTTGATCGCTGGCTTGAGCGATGTCCACCACTTCGTTTTTACCTTTCATGATATTAATTCGGTTTTCATTTGGGTTGTAGGCATGGTTAGAGGTTGCATCCGAAAATACGAGGTAACTCACTTCTTCTTCACTCAGTTTAAACTTCTTCATGGCTTCTTGATTCAGCTTTCTCACTTTTGTGTACGGAAAGGCTTTATTGCTGATTTCAATCTTGAAGAGCTTGCGGTCCAGTATACAATCACACAACATTTTGAGCACCTTATCAGTGGAGTGTCTCCAATACTTAAACGCTGCAAAAATATCTACATCGTCCAGGTGTGAGTAATAGTGCAGCACTTTTTCATCTTTCTGGAAATCTTTTAAACGGACCTCGTTATTTAAAAAATAACTGAAAGCCGGTGAGGCGTCCAGCGATTCTCCTTTTCTAATCAGGTATTTAGCGCGCTCAATGGCTTTCACCATCATCATCTCCACACACAACACGGTCTTGTGCAAATACACCTGCCAATACATCAGCCTGCGGGCGATAATGAAACTTTCGATGCTATATATTCCTTTTTGCTCTATCACGATTTCATCGTTTCGCACATTCATCATTTCAATGAGTCGCTCGTAGGAAATCGCACCTTCGTTTACTCCTGTAAAAAAGGCATCGCGGGTTAGATAATCTAGTCGGTCTACATCCAACTGTGACGATACCAGTTGATGGAGGAATTTTTTCTTGTAAGTGCCTTCAAAAATTTGAATAGCCAAAGTGAGTTTTCCTTTAAAATACTCATTGAGGCGTTTCATATAAATCTTTGAAATGTCTTCGTGATTCACTCCTGAAATTAAACTGTGTTCCAACGTATGGCTGAAGGGACCATGGCCAATATCGTGGAGAAGAATCGCAATTAGTGCGCCTAATTCTTCCTCTTCTGTAATCTTAACGCCCTTGATTTTGAGAATAGAAATGGCTTTGCGCATAAGGTGAAACGCCCCCAGTGCGTGATGGAAACGAGTGTGTATGGCACCGGGATACACATAGTCGCTAAGCCCAAGTTGCTTAATCCTGCGCAATCGTTGGAAATACGGATGTTCAATCACATCAAACACCAACTCGTGCGGAATGGTAATGAATCCGTGAACCGGATCGTTGAATATTTTTCGTTTGTTCATGCCGAGAGCGATGCTGACTTTAGAAGTGGGACTATTATTTAATAGTTGGCTTCTTTCTTCCAGGCGCTGAATTCTTTCTTTTCAATCTGATTAAAGATATCCTTAATGGCACCCGCCCAGGCTTTGGCAGGAGAGCCGCCTGAAGCTTTTCCAGTCATTTTTTTGAGCCAGAGCACATTGCGACTGGCTACATCAAAAAAAGCAACATGCACAGTAGCCAAATTGCTGGTTTTATTAAAACTCTGAACAATAAAGGTTACTGCTAATCCATCTTTTTTTTGACCCACCGGAATGAGTTTCACTTGTTCCGCTACTTGCTCGGCAGTCATGTCCACATCCTCGCTTGCTTTTAGATTATCCGTTTCGCGTGCCAGGTTCATTTTATTAATTCCATTAGGGTCTTTATATGCGGCATTTTTCTGAAACACTTTTGCCAAATCCATATCTACCGTTACCTCATTCCATGGTTTAAAATATTCTTCCTGCATTTTATGCGGTGACTCATCACTCATTCCAATCATTTTTGCTTTTGTAAGGTCTACCCCATACCAGATAATGGTGGGGCTGCCGAATACTTTTTTGGTGTCTTGTGCCTGAAGTGCGATGGAAAATGCCAGAAGGAATAGCAGCGCAAAGTTCTTTTTCATTGTTTTGTTTTGTTTAAGTCTGAATTGGAATGAAAATAGAAAAATATTGAAAGTAATTAGCCCGACAGATTGGGTTTTACCACAACTAAAATCAGCACATGACTCAGGGGCCTTTCAGGTTTAAGAAGTTTGAGGTAGCACAGCATTTATGCAGTATGAAGGTGAATACGGATGGTGTGTTGTTGGGGGCCTGGGCCTGTTCTAAAGTCAATGATTCCTGTCATCGAGTCTTGGATATTGGCACCGGTTCCGGAGTAATTGCACTCATGATTGCACAGTGTACACAACACGCCTGGGTCGATGCAATTGACATAGATGAACTTTCCTGCCAACAGGCAGATATGAATTTTGCTAATTCAGATTGGCGCGATAGGTTGAAGGCTTATCACACCTCTTTGCAGTTGTTCCTCCCCGAATACCAATACGATTTAATAGTTTCAAATCCGCCCTATTTCGTAAATGATTTGAAAGGAGAAGGTCATAGAAAGAATTTGGCACGTCATAGTGTTGCACTTATTTATGCTTATTTGCTAAAAGGGTGCTACCGATTGCTTTCCGAATCAGGTAGCTGCTATATCGTTATTCCTGATTCTAATGCGTTGATGTTCCAAGCGCTTGCACAGGAACAAAAATTGTTTGTAAAAGAAATTCTTTCAGTCTGTGCAATACAAGATAAAGCACCTTACCTCTCTCTCTTTCAATTGCAGAAATGGGAAGCGCCTGTAGCGATATCCGCTCTTCATATTCAGTGTAGGGACGGTCAATTTTCTGACGAGTATATTTCAGTCACTAAATCGTTTTACCTTAAATTTTAAAGGATGTTATGACTTATTTACGATCGCTTTTAGTGTGGTTACTCCTAATGCTTCTTGAAACTATACACGGCACACTTCGCCTAATGCTGCTCGTGCCGATGGTGGGCGATTTTAGAGCCAGACAAATTGCCGTTTTTACCGGTGCGCTACTTAGTTTTATAACTACATGCTTTTTTATTTCATGGATACAACCTCAAATTAAACGCCAAGTAGTGCTCATCGGCTTGTTTTGGGTGGTACTTACAATTATGTTTGAAGTGCTGCTCGGAATTTTTGTGTTCCGTATGCCAATTAGTCGTATCGCTGAAGATTACGATATTCTGCGTGGCGGGCTGATGCCAATTGGGCTGTTACTCATGCTTTTTACTCCCATAATAGCAGCACATATAAAGGGGATAAAACTTAAATGGTAAGGTACGTTAAACTTCGCACAGATTAACTTATTTACCGCCTGTAATCGTGGGAAAATGAACCGGCCATTTTATATTTGATGCAGTTATTAAAATCTAAAACAAAAAAAACATGAACAGAATTATTTTGATTGTTGCTATTATGGTTGGATTCGTTTTCGCTGTAAATGCACATGATGAAGGGAAAAAAGGAAAGAAAGCTAAATCAAACAAGTCAATGAAAGCACATCAGTGCAGCGAGGCTTGTAAGAAAGATGGTAAATGCACAGCGGCTCATGCATCCGATGGCAAATCATGCCAAGGGCATGGCGCGTCTACCGATGCAAAAGCTCATCAGTGTAGCGAAGCCTGCAAAAAAGAAGGCAAATGTGCTCATCACGGAACTGGAGAAGGTCACAGCCACTAATTTTTACAGCTTTTCTGAATTTTTTCAAATCCGGGCACTTGATATCAATGGCCCGGATTTTTACTTTCCAAATGTTATGAATGAAAAAACTTTTAATACTTGGTGGCACCAATTTTATTGGAAGAGTAGTAGTGGAACAGTTGCTCTTAGAGGATACCTATGATATAACATTGTTTAATCGCGGTAAACGGAATGCAACGTTGTTTCCAACTGTAAAACGTATTGTAGGTGATCGCGAAACCGATGATTATTTAAAGATTGCGGACACCACGTGGGACTGCATCATCGACTTTTCGGGCTATTACCCTCTGTCATTTGATAAAATGCTTAATGCCCTTCACGACAAGGTGAAACGCTATGTTTTTGTTTCCACCTTATCGGTCTATGATATGGCTGCATTGGAGGCGATAACCATCGATGAAAACACCGAGGTATTGGCTTGTTCAATAGAGCAGCAAACTTCCCCTTTGCCAAATGCTTATGGTGAAAAAAAGGCTGAGATGGAACGCATATTAATACGTCATGCATGGTTAGATAGCATTATTATTCGTCCGAGTTTTGTTTATGGGAAGTATGACTTTACCGACCGATTTTATCATTGGCTCTGGAGAGGAAAAACACAGCACAATGTATTGCTGCCTGATGCCACACTGTATGATTTCCCAATTACAGAAGTTAACCAGCTTTCACAGGGTATTTTAAATGCCATAGAGGTAACCGAACATAGTGGTATTTATAATGCTGTCACATTCCCTGCTGTCACTATTCGAAAGATTGTGGAATCCGCAAAGCCTGCGGGGTCGACTATCGTTTACTCCACTGCCAACGATGATTTTTTAAAACAACATTCTGTTGGGCAAGAACAATTTCCGCTTTATATGCCTTTATCGGTAAAGGTCGATAATGCAAAGTGGTTAGCTGACTTTAGATTGCAAACTCCCTCTACTTTGCTGAATGAACAGACCGAAAAGTATTATACCGATTTAAATTGGCCGGAACCCAAGGCCGGAATTTCTATACATCGGGAAAGGGAATTGCTGGGGTACTTGAATGGCTCAGTATAAAGACCACGTGGCTAGAAAAGTTCCCGGCATTCTGCTTTTAAAAACGCTAAGGCCTGCTCGGTAGGTAAGGGGGTGTTGGCATGCTGAATGCCCGAAAATATAGCGTTGACCAACATACCCGCACTTGCTCCTTCGGGCAGACTGGCTGCAATCAAATTTACGGTCTTAATCATTTCTTCTTTCGATTGCACTATCAAATTCCAGGCATTACTGCTTACATAAATCTGTTGCGATAAATTATACTCAAATTCATCGCGCATATTTTGAGTAATGGCATAGTGTAAATGTGAAGCCTGCATTTCAGGTGTGCGGACGCGCTCAATAACCATCGAAAAGTGAATCCGCTCCAGAAACAGCGAAAGCCGTTCATACGCCTGTAACCTGAGCATGACAATTTCCTTATCGCGCCTCATCTTTAATTCAATCATCTTTTCAGCAGCATCTTTTTGCATGTATCGGGTTAGCAAAAAATAAGCGGTGAGGAACACCGTAAGTGCCGGGAGAGTGTATTTGACTATTTCCAATAACTGCAAAGTGAGATTTTCCATATAACTGTTATAACGCTGCGATGATAAGAATTAGTATCTGGAGGTATTAGAACCGCTCCTCCTCAATCTTTACCTTTAGTTTTTCGAGGTAGTATACTTTGGTGTTATCTTTTTTGTCCTTCGCTTTTGCAATCTCTACATTGAGTTGCCCCATATATTTCTGTTTCAGCAAACGTCCGTCAATAATCATGTTCATGGTGGCAATTAACTCCTTTTCTAACGCTTGCAGCAAACCCTTAGAAACATACAGTTCGTTGAGGAAACCACTGAAGTCGGATTCGCAAAAACGTTTGATAATGTCCGTATAAAGATCCTCTACCTTGCTGTCGCCATACACGCGAATGTAGTTGAGCGCCTCCAGATACTTTTTATTTTTTGAATGGGTGTAGTGAATGGCTACACTATCCAATAGTGTTTGGCGACAATCGAACGTATCGATAAATATTTTTTGCGTATTTCTTTTAATGAACTCCAGATTCTTGTCAATGCTATCCATCAAAAAACAGGGATGGTATACCGGCTTGGCTGTTTGAGAAAAACCTCCCAACAGCCAGCAGTTGAACACAAAAATCAATATCCACTTTTGCATGGTTCTAAATTATCAGAAACTCGGGCATAAAAAAAGGAGAGCATTTATGATGCTCTCCTCCATTTTATATTGGATTCATTTATTGTCTTCCCTGAACGTAATCGTTCAGCTCATCGCTGCTGCTGCTAAATCCAAAAACGTTGTTCACGGTAAAGTAGTTTCTGGGTTCTGTGCAACGATCGTAGGCAAATTTTGCAAAGTCTAATTTGGTTTCTTCAAATCCGAAAATTTGGCAAATCTGTGTTATCTGCGACACACTCAGGCAATTGGAGGATGCTACCTGCTTGGCTGTTTTTAGTTGCGTATCGCTGAATCCTTGTTTTTTGATAGTAGCGAGTGCGTTGGAGAAGTCGGAAGAACTCATGGCATATGCGTTTGCGCAGCCTACCGGTTGGCGTGGGGGTTCTACAACGGCTGTGCTGTTTACCGTAGTAGTTCTGGAAGTGGTAGTAGTGGTTTGAACCTCACCGTTCAATAATGGGTCGTTGATAGTTACGTTCATTCCAATACCACCAACATTTACACTTGCACCTACACCGCCCACATTACTGGTGGTGGTAGTCGTTGTAGTTTGGGTTACTACGGGAGTCGTTGTAGTAACCACCGTGGTGGGTTGTACCACCGGGTTTCCAAAGTGAACAACCGCTACGTTGCTGGGAGCCACAAAACCTTGCTGCACCGGAATAGCCGAGTAATATCTCAAAGCCATTTTACCGTTGTTTTTATCGCGCTTCAGCTTGTAGGTAACATCCGATAGCCTTCCGTCAACATCCGCAATCTGTATGTTTTTTGAAATATCGGCCAGACTCTTGTCTTCAAAAATGATTTTTGCGCTGTAGTAAGGTTGAGGCAAATCTTCTACCCGAAGGTTTGTCTGTGCCACATTATTTTGGCGCTCGCCATTCAAAATCAGGAAAAATTTGTCGCCATCTTCAGAGAAAATGGTCAGGTGGCCCACTGGTTGTGGTTGGGCAAATGCAGCTACTGTAAAAAGTAAAAGTGCAAAGGGCAGAGTTAATTTTTTGTTCATGTGATAAATTTTTGGTCAGCTAATTCCAATCCTAATGCCAAATGAAGAACATAAATTGGATTTAGAAAATTTTAAGAAAAGATACGCATACAAACAATTTGATGCGGCTAAAAGTTCTGATTTTTTAGTTGTTCTCCGGTGAACTCTCCGGAGGCAAGTCTGAAACCACCTCTGACACCTCTCCAATGGTATTGGCATCTTGTGGAGGCAGAATGTCTTTTAGTTTTGGTAGTTCATCGGTGCTATTAATACCGAAATAATCGAGAAAGTTGGTAGTTACCCTATAAACAATCGGCTTCCCTACTGCGGTTTCCAATCGCCCGGCTACTTCTATCAATTCCTTTTCCAGCAGTTTTTCAATAGAGTAGTCGCAATTAACACCGCGTATTTTTTCGCACTCCACCTTGGTGATAGGCCCTCTGTAAGCAATAATAGATAGCGTTTCTAAGGCAGCGGTGCTTAAGCGTTTTTTCTCTTTTTGACCAATGAGAGCGGCCACCGTATTATAATAAGCCGCTTTGGTAAAAAACTGATAGCCGCCTCCAATAACGCGTAATTCGAAAGCATAAATATCGCTGCTGAATTTATCCTGAATGTCGCCCAGCATTTGCTCCACCAGCTTTTCGTCCAGCACGGTACCCGGAAATGCTTTCTCCATCACCTCCACAATGTCGTCAATGGTAACAGCACTTTCGCTGCTGAACACAAGAGCTTCTATATGTTGGTGTATGTTTTCCAATTTGGGGACGATATTATCCTTTGTCTTCCAGAGCTGCAGCACCGCCTACGATTTCAAGAATTTCTTTGGTAATAGCCGCCTGACGTTCCCGATTGTAAACAATTTTCAGGCTGCGAATCAAGTCGTTCGCATTATTGGTGGCACTTTCCATGGCCACCATTCTGGCACCATGTTCCGATGCATTGGTATCCAATAATGCTTTGTAAAACTGTGTATTCAGAATTTTTGGAACGAGTTCTTCCAACAACAGTTCCTTGTTGGGTTCAAAAATGTAATCCGCTTTTGTCTTCGATGTTTTGCTGTCAGCCGATGGTTCAACGGGCAAAAAGCGTTCTACCGAATATAACTGTGTAGCTGCGTTTTTGAATTTGGCATACACCAACTCAATCACATCATACTTTGCATCGGCAAAGGCGTTCATCAAAGATTGAGATACTGCCTGAGATTTATCAAAACTTAAACCGGCCATCAGGCTAATGTGGTCATTGATAAAGCGGAGATCTGTATCTTTCTTGAAAAAATCGTATCCCTTTTTGCCAACGCACAGCAAGGTTACGTTACCTGCTTTCTTTTGTGCAGCATAATTTTCTGTAATCAGTTTGCGTGCTGCTTTAATGATGTTGGAATTAAAACCACCACACAGTCCTTTGTCGGAGGTCAATACAACGATTAAAACGTTCTTCTCTTCACGTTTCTTGCTGAATGTAGCACCTGCCTCTCCTTCCATACTGCTAAGCAGGTTGCTGAGGATTTCATTTAGCTTTTCTGAGTAGGGACGCATTTGCAGAATACGATCTTGTGCACGCTTCAGTTTACTGGCGGCTACCAGTTTCATGGCTTTGGTAATTTGCTGTGTGGTATTTACAGAGCCAATTCGAATTCTGATTTCTTTAAGGTTTGCCATTTGGTTTAGCTGTTTTGGATGCCTGAATTGCGTACAATTTGTTGCAATTTAAAGCGGGCGCAAATGTAGAAGAAAAGGGTTCATAGGCAAGTGTATGGTAATAGCCGTAATCTTTAGGAGATGCAACCCGTAACTTTAGCCGGATTTAATGCCGGTTACTCAAATTACCGATTAATAATCAGGTATTTGCTGTATTTGCGTCCATTAGCCAACTGCAGGGTGTAAAAATACGTTCCATCGGGTAGCGCTTTGCCCGAATCGTTGGCCGTACCATCCCATTCATTTGTGTAGTTCTCATTATCGTAAACCAGGGTTCCGTATCGGTTGAGCACTTTCAACTTTGCCGGCCCAAAATATTCAATGCCTTTAAAGACGAGGTTGTCGTTAATTCCATCGCCATCCGGAGAAAAACCTTCGGGCAGAAAGACCGCTTCGGGACACACGATATGAATGGTTATCTGAAAAGTATCGCACTGCGTGGCATCACAAAGCGTGTATAGAAACGTTTTGCTTCCACAGGCTAATCCCGACCTGATGAAAATTAAACTCAAATCTTGCGGGAGCAAATTGCCCAGCGGGTTAGCGGAGTCGGTGTGAAGGATGCTGCCAATGAAAATGGAATCGCCATCGGCATCTGCTGCGCCAATGTCGATCAGTGCTGCCGAAAGAGTGTCGCCAAAGTAGGCTTCGTTTAGCGAGGCAGTGGGAGCCGTGTTGGTGCCGTCCACTACAATAAAAACAAATGCCGAATCGCAGTCATTGCTGCCTGTTTGGCATAGTAAATAGTTCAATGTATCATTTCCGGTAAAACCATTTGCGGGCGAATAGGATATCAAATTTAAGTTGAGTATGGCCGAGCCATGCGTTGGATCCGACAGCAAACTGACTGTGAGCGAATCGCCATCGGCATCAAAATCATTGCTGGTAACGGGCAGCAGCGTAGTCTGATTTTTCTGAACGGTAAAATAGTCATCATTGGCTACAGGACTATTCTGCGCGACACATACATTAGAAGCCAGCAGAATAGTAATGACAATAATGGTTGACAGTAGCCTCATGCCTAATTAGTTTTTAAGAAAAGATTCTGCTTTGTCCACCAGGTTTTTGCTGCCTATAAAAATCGCACTTCTCTCGTGAACTTCTCCCGGCTGCAAATCCAGAATTCGCTGTTTGCCATCAGTTGATTTTCCTCCTGCATTTTCAATCAGATAACTCATGGGGATGCACTCATACAACAATCGCAATTTGCCCTTGGCCTCTCCCTTGCTTGCAGGGTAAATAAATATGCCCCCTTTTAGAAAGTTTCTGTGCAAATCAGCTACCATAGAGCCAATGTAGCGGAGTGAATAAGGCCGGGAGGTTTCTTTGTCGGTGGCTGAGCAGTAATTCAAAAAATTTTTGATGGAATCGTCAAACTTTTCGATGTTGCCCTGATTGATAGAATAGATTTTACCTTTTTCGGGCACTCTTATGTTGGCGTGAGAGAGGTAAAATTCGCTGTCAGCGGTATTGAGTGTGAAACCATGCAGCCCGTTGCCGGTGCTGAACATGAGTATGGTGGAACTACCATAGATTACATAGCCTGCACAGATGGTTTTATCCCCTTTTTGCAGAAAATCGGCAGCTGTAACGTTCCCCTGTTTCGATAGTCTGTTCACTACATTAAAAATAGTGCCTATAGGAGCCACCACATCAATATTGGAGGACCCATCCAGCGGGTCGATGCTTACAATGTGCTTACCGGTGGGGCACAGCGTAACGATGTCTTCATTCTCTTCCGACAAATAACCTGCACAGATCTCTGTTTGGGTCAGGTAATCCATCAGGATTTGGTTGGATAAATCATCCAGCTTTTGCTGACTTTCTCCTTGCACATTGGTGGTTCCCGTCACACCGAGTATATCGCTCAGGCCTGCATTATTCACCATTCTGCCTATTACTGTGCAGGCGCGTGCCAGCGCCATTAATGTTTTTGAAATTTCGGTTGTGGTGTGTTCCCGCAAAAAATCTTCGAGTCGGGTGCCGGCTACCATGGTTGCTGCTGAGTTCATCGGTCCAAATATAATTAGTAGCAGCAGTTTAACATGCCGGAACTGCAAACTTCCTACCTGCGCAAAGGGTTTGGAACCTCCGCGCTTCGTTTAAATTCGGTTTATGAAATCAAAATTTGCCGGCCTTGTATTATGCTGGATAGTGACATTGTTTTCCTGCCAACCCAAAACGGCTGAGCAGACAAGCCCCCCGCCCACTTTGGTTTTTCGATTTGAGGTTGACTCAGCCGGAAATATTGTGGAGGAGGATGTGAAATTACAGCTAAAGGAATTGGCGATGCGTATTTCTAAAAAGGCCGATCGTGTAATGCTGTATAGTTACACCGAGAAGATGAGCTCGGACGATAGCAGTAGGCTACTTGCCTCGCAGCAGGCGTATGCCGCCAAAGACTGGATGTATCAGGCAGCCCAGGAACGTATCTACTACAACGTGGGCATCGCCATCAAGGGGTTTGAAAATCCAATAGATAGTGCTGCCCCGGAGTCTAAAATCAACCGGAGGATAGAGGTTCAGTTTCTGGAATAGACCACAAAACTGTGTAGTGTTTTTGTGCAGCCACTTCTTGTAAAATGCTGTGCTTATTGTTTGTTGTATAAATGCTGCGTCTATCTTCGCGCACTTAATTTTGGCAGCTATGAGTTTTATTATCAGACGAGGTACCGAGGCGGATATCAGTGGAATGATGCGTCTTGTGAAAGAGTTGGCTCTTTTTGAGCGCGCTCCCGAAGCAGTGGTTAACACTGAAACTATGTTGCGGGAAGACGGATTTGGTAAACATTCCATCTATAAGGTTTTTGTGGCAGAGGATGCAGCGAACAACGACATCATCGGCATGGCGCTGTATTACACGGCCTATTCTACGTGGAAAGGAAAAATTTTCTTTTTGGATGACTTAGTGGTAACCGAGCGTTTTAGAAAATTTGGTATTGGTAAGCGGCTTTTGGATGAGGTGTTGCGCGAAGCTCATGAAGCGGGCGTGGAGCAGATTCGCTGGCAGGTGCTCGACTGGAACGAGCCCGCCATTCACTTTTACAAAAAGATTGGAGCAGAGTTGGATCCGGAATGGATTACCTGTAAAATGAGTAAGGCGGAAATAGCAGCGTATGTTTCCAAACAGTAAAAAATCATTGAGTAAATAAACAATATGCAGGTCTACAAATTTGGAGGAGCATCTGTAAAAGATGCCGCTGCCGTAAAGAATGTAACATCCATTCTGGCACAGAACAACTTTAATGAAAAGGTGGTGGTGATTTCTGCCATGGGGAAAACGACTAATGAGTTGGAGCAGGTGATTCAGCAATATTATGCCGGCCTTGAAAGCTGGCAAGCGGCACTGCAAGGAGTGCTCGAAAAACATTTGTTGATTATTGACCAACTGTATACCGGTGCTGATAAAGCGAAAGCGGTAGACGATGTTCAGCAATTGGTAGCGGCCACGGCAAAGTTCCTGACTGAAAATACCTCCCGGAATTTCAATTACATCTACGACCAGGTCGTGTCGCTGGGCGAATATATCTCCACTACCATTGTAAGCGATTATGCCAATTCAATTGGATTGGCCAATACGCTGCTGAACGTGAAAGAAGTGCTGTTTACCGACAATGCCTACACCGAAGGGAAGGTGGATTTTCCTAAAACAGAAACCGCTATTCGCCACAAAGTAGCGGAGTTAGTCCAGTCGGGCTTTGTCATTACACAAGGATTTGTTGGCTGCACTCCGGAGGGTTTTGCTACTACCCTGGGGCGCGAGGGCTCCGATTATACCGCTTCTATTTTTGCCTACTCCTTAAATGCAGAGCGGATGACTGTTTGGAAAGATGTGGAAGGAATTATGAATGCCGACCCGAAAGAATTTCCGGATGCACAGTTTATCAGCGAGTTGACGTTTCACGAGGCTATTGAAATGACTTACTATGGTGCCTCGGTGATTCACCCTAAAACCATTAAACCCATACAGAACAAAAACATTCCGCTGGAGGTGCGTTCTTTTGTTGATTCGTCTAAACGAGGTTCGGTTATCAGCGCCAATGCGAATACGAATTTTCTTCCGCCCATTATTATTTGGAAACGCGGGCAGGTATTGCTGAGTTTCTCGGCTAAAGATTTTTCGTTTATTGCCGAAGAACACCTGAGTAAAGTGTTTGCCACGTTTGCCGAAAACCGTCTGCGCATCAATATGATGCAGAATGCTGCCATTAGTTTTTCGATAGCCGTTGATTTCAAAAAAGAAAAAATAGACAACGCCATTGCGCAACTGCAGCAGGACTTTTCTATTACACGCAACG
>CAYQRR010000041.1:0-560 GCA_964419635.1 uncultured Chitinophaga sp.
TTTTCGGGGAAACCTGACCGGGGCTCAGATTGCGGCAAAAATGCTGGCCGATAATGGCATCAACGATGTAAAGATACTATCGGTGGAGGGGCAGTTGACCGACCACTATAATCCGGTAGAAAAGACGGTGAACCTGTCACCGGAGGTTTATAATGGCCGAAGCGTGGCGGCTGCAGCAGTGGCAGCCCACGAATGCGGCCATGCCGTGCAACATGCCAGAGCCTATGCCTGGTTAGGAATGCGCTCTAAACTGGTGCCTGCGGTGAGTTTTGCCAGCAAATGGATGCAATGGATATTGCTGGCGGGGGTGCTGACGATTACGGTTTTTCCGTGGTTGCTGCTGTTTGGTATCGTTCTTTTTGCCGCTACCACCATCTTCTCCTTTATAACATTGCCGGTGGAATTTGACGCTTCTAACCGTGCCCTTGCCTGGTTAGAGGGAAGCGGAATGACCAGCAGCCAGGAACATGAAATGGCTAAAGATGCGCTGAAATGGGCTGCCATGACTTATGTGGTAGCTGCTTTGTCATCGCTGGCTACGCTGATGTATTATGTTTCTA
>CAYQRR010000041.1:570-10201 GCA_964419635.1 uncultured Chitinophaga sp.
TTAAATCTTAGAAAATATACAGTAGGCTCAATAAACAGCGTTATATATACGGACGAGCCACCCAACGGGTGGCTTGTTTGTTTTATACCTCTTTTACTTCGAGTTCGCGGGTGCGGAGGCTGGCGTTATAGTAGATACTGGCATTGATCTCGTAGCCGACTAAGAGAACGAATGAGTTAAGGTTCAGCCAAATCATCAGTAACATAATGGTGCCGATGGATCCGAAAATAACATTGAGTTTATTGAAGTTGCTAACCCAGTAGGAGAAACCCACCGATACTAATATGGAGAGTACCGTAGCTACTGTAGCTCCGGTGGATATGAACCGATATTTCTTTTTGGTGGCGGGGCCGTAATAGTATATAAGTGAGATTCCCAAAAAGAACATGAGGAGGATTAACGCATAGCGTAGCAGATTCAACAAGAAAACGGTGAAGATATTTTTGATAGCCAATGCGGTGAAGAGCAGAGAAAGCAGATTTTGCCCGAGCACTACCAGACCCAGTGAAAAGATAAAAAGCAGCATCAAGAGCAGCGTAATTTGCAGCGCCACCATGCGCCCCTGCAGTGCGTTGCGCTTTTTGTAATGGTCGTAACTTTTGTCGAATGAGCTCATCATGGCCATTACACCGTTGGAGGTAAGGAACACCACGAGCACGATGGAGCCCGTTAAGAGGCCTCCGCGCTTGTTTTTGGCTAAATCGCGGAGCAGCGGTTCGGTGAATGATTTGATGAAGGTGTAGGTTTCTTTGTTGGGCAATACTTCTTTCAGGAATTTCATGATGGTGACATCGAGATCGCTGAAATAAGGTATGTAAGGGATTAAAGAGAATATAAATGTGAGTGCCGGAAAAAATGCCAAGAAGAAACTGAAGGCTACTGCGCGGCTGCGGATTGAAAGGGAGTTGGCGCGTATTTCGGAAATGAAGAAGCGGTAAACATCGTAGACGGGTATGCCTTCAAAGCCGGGCAGGGTGAATGTTTTTAGCTTAATCAATAAGTCAATCAGAAAGGGAAAGCGCTCGGCCAGTTTTGCCCACAGTTCGTTCATCGCCTTGTTTTTATCCGAAATAGGGTTTCAGTTTTTCAAGCAGCAGTGCAGGTGCAGAATGTATTTTCCGGGTTTTGGCATCCATGAAGAGGAGGTGATTCTCACCTTCGTTGATAAGAGTGCCTTTTTCGTTGAAGATTTTGTATTGAAAAATCATGATGCGACCCGGTAGCTCGGGGACGGTGGCCTGAATGGTGAGCAAATCGTCATAGAGTGCGGGTTGAATGTATTTGATATTCATGCGGGCGATGGGCATCATGGAGCCGCTTTCTTCGAGCTGCTTGTAGGTGATGCCGAGCGAACGAATGGCCTCGGCACGGGCCTGCTCGTAGTAATAGGGATAGTTGCCATAATAGACAAAGCCCATTTGGTCGGTGTCGCCATAACGCACGCGGAGCTGATGCTGGTAGCTGAACATGATGCTGCAAATTAAAACAAGTTATTGATTGGATAATTTAATGTGGGGATTCGGTAAAATATAAGATCTTATGTATGCGCTTGCAACTAGAATGCAAAAAAACAATGCGCTTTGATGAATCAGTTAGGTATTTTGCTAGTTCAAAGGTTGATGGAAACGTGCCCCACACTCTACCGTTCTATTTTTATTATTGCTACCGCTAAAACACAATTACTATGATGGACAGAAACATATATAACGAAGAGCATTTACTATTTGCACAATCGGTACGCGATTTTGTAGCCAAAGAAATAGTGCCCTATAATGCTCAGTGGGAGAAAGACCACATGGTGAGCCGCGAGAGTTGGTTAAAGTTTGGCGAATCGGGGTTTCTGTGCATGCAGGTGGCGGAGGAATATGGTGGACTTGGCATTCAGGATTTCAGGTATAATGCGATTGTGACCGAGGAACTGGCGCGCACCGGATGCGCAGGGCCGGCTGTGGGATATCCTTTGCATTCCGATATAGTGTGTCCGTATATTGAGCACTATGGCACCGAAGCGGTGAAACAAAAATGGCTGCCAAAAATGGTAAGTGGTGAAGCCATAGCCGCCATTGCCATGACAGAACCGGGAGCAGGCAGCGACCTGCAAGGGATGCGCGCAACAGCCGTGGACAAGGGCGAGTATTATCTGGTAAACGGCTCGAAGACTTTTATTACCAATGGTTACCTGAGTGATGTGGTTGTGGTAGCGGTAAAAACCGACCCTACAAAGGGAGCGAAAGGGATTTCGCTACTGGTGATGGATACCAGTATGAAGGGCTTTACGAAGGGAAAACCGTTTGAAAAAGTGGGTTTGCACGCTCAGGATACGTGTGAGTTGTTTTTCGAAAATGTGGAAGTGCCGAAAGAAAATCTGCTGGGTAAAGAGGGGGAAGGATTTAAATATTTGATGACCGAGTTATCGCAAGAAAGGCTGGTGGTAGCCTTGTCGGCTATTGGGGCCGCTGAGGGGGCTTTAGCTTCCACGGTGCAGTACACCAAAGACCGGGTGGCGTTCGGCAAACCGATTGCCGAGTTGCAAAACACCCGATACAAATTAGCGGAGGTGGCTACAGAAATACAGATTGGACGTGTATTTATAGACCGCTGTGTGGAACTACACTGCGAAAAGAAACTAGACCAGGCATCGGCCTCCATGGCGAAATACTGGCTAACCGACCTACAGAGTAAGGCAGCCGATGAATGCTTGCAATTGCACGGTGGCTATGGATACATTTGGGAATATCAGGTGGCGCGTGCCTGGGCAGATGCCCGCGTACAGCGCATTTATGCCGGCACCAACGAGATTATGAAAGAGTTGATTGCCCGCTCTGTATTGAAATAAGCGCAACTGCGGACAGTGATATGCCTTATGTTTTCGTTTTATTGCTGACGCTATTTGGCTTATTCCGCATTGCTACAGTCCGGTTTAGCGAATACACCAGCCGCACCTACCAACATTTTGCCGCAGCAGCTCCCTATGATGTAATTATTGTTCCGGGCAGCCCGTACGATACTTCGGAACAAAACCAAATGTTCCGGGCCCGAATGCTGTGGGCACAATCGCTTTACAATGCCGGAATAACCCGACACATCATTTACTCGGGAAGTGCGGTACACACTGCTTACACAGAGGGAACGGTGATGAAAATGATTTCGGACTCGATGGGCATACCGACTAACCGCACTTTTGCCGAAACTGCAGCTTTGCATAGCGATGAGAATATTAACTATAGCTATACAATGGCACGCCAAATGGGTTTTAAGAAAATAGCGGCCGCATCAGATCCTTTTCAGTTATTTTTTCTACGAAAGCATATCGAAGTCCATTTTCCGAAGATGGCTTTGCTACCCATGCCCATGGATACGTTTCGGGCGTTCGCCAAAGAAGGAACCCTTCCGCGCATTGATGCAGCCAACTCCCGAGCAGTCCATTTTGTACCGCTGAAAGAACGGGAATAATTAACGAATCATGGTAACACTTCCCTTTCGGGTGATCGCGCGGTCGTCTCCAAAAAGGCCGAGTTCTACATAGTATACATACACACCCGGAGGTGCAGGCTTCCCTTTGTATGCACCATCCCAAGGGGCTAATTGGTCGTACACTTTTTCGCCAGTACGATTAAAGATTCGGAAGGTGATAACCCTTACGCCACTCTGTGACAAGACATAAAACAAATCGTTGTTTCCATCGCCATTGGGGGTGAATACATTTGGTATGAAATAGTTGTTGGGCAAAATAACGCGGATAAGTGCTGAATCGGTCACCACACAGCCTTGTGAATACACCGTGATGCCATAAAATTCTGCTTCAGTTACGGGAGTAACCACAGGATTGACACATGTAGGGCAAGTAGCATTGGCTATAGGAAACCACACAAAAGAATCTATAGCAGCGCTGTTCAGATTTAAGTTGGTATATAACATTACGCTATCGCCATAGATAATCAGGGTATCGGGTGATACCACCACATCGGGAATAGTAATATTGGAAACTGTAATGATATTGGAGGTGTCGCGGCAACCGGCCAAATCGGTAACTACTACAAAATAGCCGCCCGGCTGACCCACCGATATGGATGCTGCGCTGCTACCATTGCTCCAGGCATAACTTGCAAACGGATTGGTAACGCTAAGGGTTACAGACTGCCCTGCACAGAAAGTGGTGATGCCGCTGCTATCAATCTGTGCATTTGGCTTAGCAATGGAGATTACATTTACGGTATCGGTACGAAAGCAAGTGAAATCCTGTGCGCGAAGCACATAAGTAATGGTATCTACCAAGCCGGCCGGCACCGTAACCACCGGATTAGATGCGTTGCCATTGCTCAGTGCATTTTGTGCAGCTGCATCCTCTCCTATCCATTGAATAAGCGAGCCCACCGAACTGGATGGATTACCGCCAATTTGAGCGGTTCCGCCCTCACATACGTATACATCCGGACCGGCATTGGCCGGTGGCGATGGCACTACCGTAACACTCAAATCGTTTGTAATAGCGATTTCGTTGCAGGCATCTACAATAACACATCCCATGATGATATCGGCAACAGGATTGGCAGTAAAATTGGGGGTACCAAAGATGGTGTCGTAGGTATTACCACCATCCTGCGTCCACATGTAATGATAAGGAGGCACACCACAGTTTGGCTGCGCGGTAAACACCACAGGCTCACCGGCACATACCTGCGTTTTGTCCTGAATGATGTTGCCCTCTACGCGGCATGCTTCGATGGTGGTTTGCCACATGTTTCCACGGGCGCATAAGTATCCGCACACATCACCGCAAATTGAATCACGATTGAGCAAGGTTAACGGAATGTCATAATCGGGGCACTGTGGCGTGTAGCAATTCAAATAACTGGGAACAAAACTAGTGACATGCACCGCACTAGCTCCCGGAACCAACACCGGGTTGGTGGTACAAGTACCGGTAAACGGTGGTAATGCCGGGTTGCAGGCCAAGAGGCCGGTGGTGGTGCCGCAATCATCGCTGCGCACCTCCATGGTTACCTGACTAAAAGTGCAGAATGGAGGAGGCAATGGGGGGGTGCCACAAGTATTGTCGAAGGTGAGTGTGTACTCTAAGTCTACATAAACCTCTGTCAACTCGCTTTTGCCCGGCACTGATACATTCATGTTGTAATTGCACGAGCCTAAAGCCAGCGTGGTGAAACCCATTTGTGCCGATAGCCCGGCATTGGTAAAGTCCCCGATTTTGGTGAAGCCGCTCACCGTAGGATCAATGGTAATAGGATAAGTATTATCGGCCCGATTCAGCCAATCTACCGGTACTAACATTTTCAACAGGTATTCATTTCCATTTTTCAACAGGTGGTAGGTTCCATGTTCGCCCCAGGCCTTGGTATCCAGATACACCGGTTTGTCGTATTTAATTCTGGCTTCTCCATTCTCATCTTTGATAATATAATCACCTCTGAAGTATTCTTTGCCGATGCGTGTTCCTTCTTTGTCTTCCTCCATGGTGTAGCCACTGGGCAAGGTAAAATGATCTTCAATCACCATCCAACCTTTGGTAACCGGTAATTGCAGTGGTTCGGGAATGACATAATTGGTTTTGATTTCTCCTACATTAAAAATCTGCTCCATGTGAATACCCGGCCAAATATCGGTAACACGAGTGCCCTGGCTACCCACTGATTGTCTGCTGTAATCAGGCGCTTGTGCTTCGGCAACTACCGAGGTGCCATCGAAAAAATAAAGCTTTAAATTTTTGTTGAATATGAAATCGAACCCTCGGTCGGTAACCACGCTCGTGTGGTTTCGTGTATCGAGCTGCGTTGGTACCGGTTGGTTGGCGGCAGCATATAAGCCGGATGTGGAGGTGGGAGTTAATAATGGATTGATAGTGCGTAGTATTTCCTCGCCTTGCTTTTTGTAGTGCAGCGGAAAATAGGATTGCTGCGTAAAATGGCGATTCGGCTTTTGGGGGTTCAGATAATAGCGGCCAAAGAGCGTACGTCTATCAATTAACTCCACGCATTCTTTGCATTGCGCGTTGTAAGGCTTGATGCCATACTCCGGGTGCTTCTTGCTTGCCTCGGAGGAACTATCCTCCAGCACGGGAGGAATGTTTTTTTCATAGTTTACAAACGAGGTAAAGTTATACTGCTTCACATTCATGTGCTGCGCAGATGCAGGTATTGATGCCGAAAAAGACAACAACAGGACGAGTAAGTTTTTCATGCGGTGGCGAATATATATAAAGACGATTGTTTCAATATTTTGGTGCAGGGAAAGGAATGGAACTTGCAGAAGCATGAAACAATTGTCATGAAATTGTCATTTCTCGCTGAACAAATGATTTCGGTATACTAATTCAAAAGGATTATCGTTGTAGAACCAAAGCGAAAAAGTGGTAGTCATAAACCCAAAAAGGGTTTGTACCTACACATTTTGAAAAGAGATTTAAAGAAATATTTTTACGCCTCTTACAAAAAAACACGCTTAATTTTTTATCTCACAAAAAACAAAACAACATGAGTCAGGCAAAAGCAACAGCTCAAAAAGAAAAAAGTGGATTTCCATGGGCAGCAGCAGTAATCATCAGCTCCCTAATTGTATCTGAATTGATTTTCCATTTGGTGTTTGGCGATCGTAAACACTTTATTGATGACATGAAAAAAGAGCCGGTTCCGGGTGATTACCTGGGTATAGTTTACAAAGGAGGATTTATCGTTCCTTTCCTTATGACTATGGCTTTGACCGTTATTACCTTTTCTATTGAGCGTTTCCTGACCATTTCTAAAGCAAAAGGTTCTGGCTCATTAGAAAAATTCCTGCAAGTGGTAAAAACCAAATTGCACAACAACGACATCAGCGGTGCTATTGCTGAATGTGGCAAGCAAAAAGGTTCAGTAGCCAACGTGGTTCAAGCCGGATTACATAAGTATCAGGAAATGGAAAAAAACAATGAGTTTACCTTGGAGCAAAAAGTGCAACACATCCAACAAGAAGTGGAAGAAGCTACTTCACTGGAGTTGCCTAGCTTACAAGCCAACCTTCCTATTCTGGCGACTATCGCATCGGTAGCAACCCTCTTCGCTCTTCTTGGAACGGTAATCGGTATGATTAAGGCCTTCGCTGCCCTTGCTACTACCGGTAACCCGGACCCAGCTGCCCTTGCTGCGGGTATTTCTGAAGCGCTTATCAATACCGCCATCGGTATCGGAACCTCTGCGCTTTCTATCATGTTCTACAACTACTTTACTACGTTAATTGATGGTTTGACTTATGGAATTGATGAGATTGGCTACTCTATCTCTCAAACCTTTGCTACTACCAAGAAGTAATCCATCCAATTTATTAAAGCAACAACATGCCTAAAATAAAACCAGCACGTAAGAATCCGGTAGTGGACATGACCGCCATGTGTGACGTGGCGTTCCTGCTGCTTACTTTCTTCATTCTTACCGCGAAATTCAAACCTCAGGCTGTGGTCGCTGTAGATGTGCCTATTGCCCGGGCTAATGTAACACCGGAGAATGTGATGGTGATTACTATTAACCAGGAAGGCGAGGCCTACATCTCTCTGAAAGAAAAAGCAACGCGCTATGCGATGCTGGAGCAACTCGGAGAAAAATATGGCGAAAAATACCCCATGGTGAAAGGACTCACACAAAACCAGATGGAATTCTTTGCATTGACCGATACATGGGGCAGCCCCATTGAGGACACCAAGCGCGTTCTTAGCATGAATGGGTCAGAATTCAAAGACTATCAGGAAGAGCAGATGAAAGGAATACCCTACGATTCAGCACACAATCAACTTGCAGACTGGGTGCAGGCCGCACGCTATGCTACCGGTGGCGACATTAAGATTGGAATAAAAGGCGACAAGAACGTAGATGTGACCTACATCAAAGATGTAATTAAAGGATTAAAAGAAAAGGATATTCACCGTTTTCTGCTTATCACAACGCTGTCTACCAGCGGTGATGGAGCTCCTGCCGAAGAAACGGCAAAAGCTGAATAATATTTATAACCTAAAAAGAGAGGAATAACATGGCAGATTTAGATACCTCCTCGGGCGGGGGACACGGTAAACACGATGGCGGCCCTCGCTCCAAGAAGATGTCAACGAGAGTTGACCTTACACCAATGGTAGATTTGGCGTTCCTTCTCATTTCGTTTTTCATGCTCACCACCACGCTGAATAAACCTAAAGCGATGGAATTGAACATGCCTAAAAGCGACATCAAAGAAGAAGACAAGCAGGACGTTGGCGAATGTCAGGTAATGAATGTGATACTTGACACACTTGACCAAGTTTGGTATTACGAAGGACTACAGGTAGCCGGTTTGCAGAAAACCACTTTTAGTGGCGATGAAGGAATCCGCAAGGAAATCATCAAAATGCTGAAAAAAGTGCCTAAAGAATGTCCTCCTACCAAAAAAGGAACACCCCGCGATGCAATCGTTCTGATAAAGATGATGCAAGGAGCCCGCTACAAAAACATGATTGACATACTGGACGAAATGGATATTACCAAGTGTAAAATCTATGCCATTCAGGAACCGTACCCTATAGAAATTGAAGCGGTGAAAAACGGTGGAACGGTTAAAGAGTTTGCCAGAGAGTAATCAGTAGAAAAAGTTTGTGGAATTGTGAGGGTATTGCATCAAAGCATTACCAAATTTCAAAAAACCAAAAACATGTCAGAAACAAATAATTATTTAAACTGGAGTATGGACGACATCGTTTTCGATGGTCGTAACAAAGAATACGGAGGCTATGAACTTCGTAAGATTACTCCAAAACACATCCGCACCGGATTGCTGGTAGCCGTATCTGTTACAGCTTTGTTGGTGTTGGCTTCTTACATAGACTGGAGCTTTCTGGAAAAAAGCAAGGAAGAAGAAGTGGTGGAAACCAATCTTACTTTAATGGAACCTCCTTCTATCAATAACACACCCCCACCGCCCCCACCGCCACCGCCACCACCACCGCAGCGGCCTACGGTCCGTTTCGTGGAAATGGTTGTAAAAAAACAGGAGGAAGTGCGTGAGCAGGAAGAAGAACCTGTAAAGATTGAAGAAATTAAAGACCAGACTATTTCTACACAGACGCAGGAGGGTGACCCAAATGCTAAAGATGTGGTGGAAGAACCTGTAGCCGAAGCACCGGTAGTGGAAGAGCCGAAGGTATTTACGTTTGTAGAACAGATGCCTGAGTTTCCGGGGGGCGATGCCGAACTGATTAAGTTCCTTCAAAAGAATATTGTGTATCCGCAAATGGAGCGCGATAATGATATACAAGGGAAAGTGCTTATTCGGTTTGTAGTAGGAGAAGATGGTACCGTGTCGGATGTGAGCGTGGTGCGTGGAGTAAGTTCGGGATTGGACAGAGAAGCACAGCGAGTTGTAAAAATGCTTCCTAAATTCAAACCCGGAAAGCAGCAAGGTAAGGCTGTAAAAGTGTATTACAACTTGCCGGTAGTTTTCAAGCTTCAATAAGTTTATAACGACATACACCTTTAGCAAAAATCATAATCGTTCGAAGGAATGGTTATGATTTTTGTTTTAAACAAACTGAATGAAAACGAAAAAACCTTTCTTGATACGCCTGGTTGCTAACCCTTCGTTGTTGTGGAAGGCGATTGCCTCCGTTGTATTTATC
>CAYQRR010000041.1:10211-12975 GCA_964419635.1 uncultured Chitinophaga sp.
AGTTTGGCTATTGCCTTTCTGGTTTTACCCAGCATAATGGTAGGGGAAGTTGATGCTTTTACCCGATATGGATTTGGAGGCATGTTGCTGGCGTATGGCTCATTCCGGTTGTATATGTTTTACGGTGAATACAGAAACCTTGATGATGAAGAATAAATCCGTGGGGGCCATTGTGCTAATCCTAATCTTTATTGCCGGCTGCGGCCAAAAAACCGAGCCGCAAAAAACCACAAAGACGAACGAGCCCATTGGCAAAAACAAAATTTACAAAGGCATCCTGAATCTGGGATGTGACCCGGGTATTCAATCTGCCGTAAACCAGGAAGTTGAGATATTCAGGTATGATCACGACAGTGTGGAAGTGAATATCCGCTACCAAAGCGAAGAAGAATTACTGCAACATTTTAAACAAGGTAATGCTTCTACCATTTTACTAACAAGACATCTGGAAGAGGCGGAAATTGAACGATTCAAAAAAGACACCATTTACATTCGGCAATTAAGCGTAGCTTATGATGCAGTTGCTATTATCGGCCACCGTCAATTGGATGATAGCAATTTGAATCTCGAGATCCTCCGGGGCTATTTTAATCCGAAAGGAAATTCAGCTGTAAAAGTTGTTTTTGACCGGGAAAATAAAAGTGTGGTGAGCCACGTGCTGCAGGTGTTGGGCTACCGCAACGAGGTTTCTAAGAGTGTATACGCCACCGCAGACCCTGCGGAAGTCATTAACTACATAGAGAGTCATGATGATGCCATTGGGTTTATTCCATTTAATCTGGTAAGCGACACCGATGATGAGCGTGTAAAGCAGTTATTGAAGCGCGTAAAAATTTTAAGTTTGACAGCCAAAAATCAGCAGGGAGAGTTAGTGCGGGTAAGTGCCAATCAAAGTGATATTGCCACTGGAGACTATCCACTCACTAGAACCGTAAATGCTATAACGCGCTTTACTTACTCTGACGGATTAGATTGGCTGTTTATCAACTTTATGTCACAATCGCGTGGAGCAAAAATATTTTTGAAAGCTGGCCTTATTCCGGCTCGTATGCCCGAACGGCAAATAATTGTTAATAGCGAGGGATTAAAAACCAACTAGACTAAACTGGCATCGGATTTAGATATCCATAGAACAAACAAATCACCCATAGAAAATGAGAAAGTTAACATCCATCATCGTTTTAGTTTTTGCTTGTGCTGTAAGTTTTGCACAAACTTTGCAGGACGCACAAAAAGCGATTGACAACGAAAATTATTTCAAAGCCAAACAAATACTGTTTAAGCTATTGCAGGATGGCAGTGCCAATGTCACTGACGTAAAGTACTATTTAGGAAATGCTTACCTGAATGATGATGACAGAGATTCAGCAAAATTGTTTTACAAGCAGGTTTACAACCCCGAAGTAAGAAGTGCTATCGGCTACTTAGCCAACGGACGTCTTGCTTTACTTGCTAAAAACAATGCTGAAGCCAAGCAAAATTTTGATCGTGCCGTACAAACCACCAAAAGCAAAAACGCAAATATTTTCTACGAAATAGGCGATGCCTATCTGCGGCCAGTTGTATCGGATGTGAACAATGCAATCACCAATCTGGAATCTGCATTTGCGCTTGATAATAAGAACCTAACCATCGTATTGGCATTGGCGGATGCTTATGATGCCAACTCTGCCAACGATAATACCATGGGCGGCAAAGCCATGAACAAATATGAATATGCTACCGACCTGGATAAATCTTCCTCTTTTGCCTGGATAAAAATGGGAAGACTGTGGACTCGTGGGCAGAAGTATGATTTAGCCATTGAAAACTTCAACAAAGGAATTGCACTGGAGCCTAACAACGCCATTTTGTATAAAGAATTGGGAGAGGCATACTACCTGAGTAAACAATACGATAAAACCCTGACCAACTTTCAAAAATACATTGACTTAAGTCCTGGAGATTCGCGTGCCAGAACTGCACTGTTGGAGATGTATTTTCGCAACAAGAATTACGAGAAGTCAGCCGAAGAAGCTTCGGAGGGTTTAGCTAAAGAACCGGGCAACTGGGAGTTTAGTCGCTTTTTGTTCTACTCCAATTTTGAACTAAAGCGCTACAAAGACGGCTATGAGGTGATGAAAAATTACTGGCAAACACCCGGTGTGCGCCCCAAATCTAAAGACTATGTTTATGCAGCCAGACTGGCCTCGCAAATGGGCGACACCACCGCTGCTCTCAGCTACTTTAACACTGCCTTGGCGAATGATTCTTCTAACTGCGAACTCTTGGGTGAATACGGTAAAGTGCTCTTCCAAAGCAAGCGCTATAGCGATGCAATTGCGCAGTATCTTTTCAAAAAAGAGAAGTGTGGTAAGTTGACCTATCTGGAGTTGTTCTACCTGGGGAGAAGCTACTACATTGTCAATGACTCCATCATGGCCGACTCTACATTCAGTGAGTACGTTACCCGTTTCCCGACCACCACAGATGGCTATTTCTGGAAAGCTCAAGTACTGTTGAAATTTAAACTAAGCACAGATGAGTTTGCGGCTTATCCCTTTTATCAAGAGTTTATCAAGCTAGCCGAAAAAAATCCCGGACCTAATAAAGCCAAGCTGATTGAAGCATATAACTACTCGGGACTATTTAAGTATGAAAGAGAAAAGGACAATGCTGCAGCAAAAGCATATTTCAACAAATCGCTGGAGTTGGATCCTAATGATGCTATTGCTCTTGAAATCCTGAAATCGCTCTAAGCGCCTCCGCCTCTTTTTTAAAATCG
>CAYQRR010000042.1:0-12752 GCA_964419635.1 uncultured Chitinophaga sp.
AGCGGTATCCGTGCCGGCCCGCTCGTAGAGCATTTTCATAAAATCGCGGGTGGCCGATATATCGGGCCGGCCGCTGCCGAACTCGTTATAGATTTGCGATATGCGCACCACACTCACCTGCAGTCCATCGAAGGTGCGATGAAAGTCGGCCAATTCGTTGCTGGCAGCTTCAAAATCATCGTGGGTCACAATCACCATATCGGGCTCACCCACTGCATGCAAATTCTGATTGGCCACAGAGCCTATGTATTCCGGAGCAGAGAAATTAGCCGCAGCATTAAAGGCAATAAACTCCTCCAAATCATCGGTTACCGCCTGAAACGAATAAGCCGAGCCGTTCAACGTGCCACCCATTTGCGTAATGCTACTGATGTCGGTCACATTCCAGACGCGGGTATTGCCGTTGGCATTATTGAGTATAAACTGTGACACATTGCCCGAACCAATGGACTCTATGCTGCGGAAACTCATAAAATCGCCACTCAGGCTAAGGCCGCGCTGAAGCAGGAGCTCAAACCAATCAATGTAAACAGCAGCCGTGCCGGTAGGGTCGCTGCTAATATTAAAGGTATAGCCCACGTTGATAGCATCGGAGCTGGCATTATAAGCCGCAGAAGCAATATAAGGCAAGGCCCCCGGGGGATAAGAACCACTGCTGATGCCCGGCTCATTGTGGTTAATGAGTTGCTGCCCATTGATACTCACCAGCGTGTTGGACCCGGTAGATGTTTTAGCGGCTATTGATGATTTAATTCGCACCGGGGTAGCCGTAACCAGATTCGGGAAATTATAACTAAAGGTGCTGCTGTTGTTAAAACTGCTCATTTTATCGCCCAACCATATTTTTCCGCTCTTGAGCACACTCTCTTCGTCCACATCACGGTAGGCGTGCTCGTCAAACTTGGTAATAGTTTTATTGGCCACCGAAGTATTGGTTTGCACCGGCACCCGCTTGCCGGTGCCGGCATCGGGTGTCAGGAAATAATAGGTTTTGTCGCTATACAGATTTTTGAGATGCGAAAAAGTCTGGCTGCCGGCATCATATTTCCATTCATCGGGCATTTGGCCATAGAACAACAAATAGTCGCCCTCGTCAAATCGGTTGTTGCCGTTATTGTCTTGCAGTAGGGTGGGGTTTTCGGCCAGGTCATCAAATCGGGGCTGGTTGTTTTCGTCCGGCACCATGCCGCCCCCGTTGCCATAAATGGCGAAGCTGCTAAGCGAAAAGCTGTTAGGATCCAGGTTCAGTTTGTTTTTGATAAAGCTGTAATCAACTTTAAACATACCCTCGCTGTTCACCGCTATTTTAAACCAGCGACCACTGGCCAGCACCGAGTTAGTAGCGTAAGCCTGGCCGGAGCGCTTTTGCATTTTAGGAGTGAGCGTAACGCGGAGCGTAAATGTTTCCAGTTTCTCTATTTGCCCCGCGACATTTTTGCGATAAGGCAATACCTCTACCCATACCCGGGGCTGCTTTTTCTGAATCGCTATATCGGAGCGCAGCTGCACTTCATTAGTAATAAAAGCTTCGCTGCCGGGGGCTAGATTCACGGGTGAATACGCGGCATTGACAATTTCTACACGCACATCGCCTGCACTACTCACCGGAATGCGCTCTACATACAGGGCCAGCATATTTTTATCTTCGCTGTGGCCGGCATTCACAAAAGTGGGCTGCGAAATCTGTTTACCCTCTATGGTTACAATAGCGCGGGGCTTGGCCTGCCAGTTCAGTTTTCGGGCATAATCCTGTGCCATAGCTGGCAGTAAAAGCAGTAGGAATAGCGAGCACAAAAATCCTTTAAGCATAGTAAACTTCTTTTTTGATAAGGGCGGATAAACCATTTGCATCAATATTTTAGCCCGCTGATTTTTTAAAAACAGCGCAATAAAACGGAGGTTTATCTGTTTTATTGTTTTATATGCAAACATCACAAATTTTGGCTGCACCGTTTAAATATTCGTTTCTCTTTTTCCTCACGCTCGGCACGCTGCTTTCAGCGCAGGCGCAAGATGTAGAAATGAGTCAGTATTTTAGCGCGCCTTTGCACCTTAACCCGGCTTTGGCCGGCATTAGCTACGGCCCCCGGGTAACGGCTAACTATCGCAACCAGTGGAGTGCGCTGGGCGATGGGTTTAACGGAGGCTACACCACCTACATGGCGGGCTTTGATATGCATATTCTTAAAATGCGCGGAGGCATCGGAGCCCTGTTTACAGCCGACCAGATAATGAATAACCTCTACGCCAGCTACCGCGCCACGGTGATGTATTCGCAGCAGATTAAGATTAATCGCAAAATGGCAATCAAAATAGGCGTATCGGGCAGTTATATACACCAGCGCATTAAGTGGAACGAACTGCTCTGGAGCGATATGATAAACCCATACACCGGTTTTTATAACAACATAGACCAGCTGAACCCCACTGGCGAACCTATTCCGGCCAAAACCTTTACCCACCAAGGTGATATGGGTGCGGGGGCCGTGTTTTTTACCGAGAAAGTATACATAGGTTTTGCGGCAAACAACCTGCTCATGCGCAAGCAATCTATCAGCGGCAATAGCGATGAGGCGGTGCCCATGAAATTTACTGTCCACTTCGGGGCCAATCTGCCTATTAAGCACAAGGCCGATATGCGCTACAAAGTGTGGCTGTCGCCCAATTTGCTCTTTGTGAATCAGGGCAAGACCTTTCAGGTAGATGCTTCGTTTCTCACCGGCATCAGTTTCGTCTATTTTGGTTTAGGTGCTCGCTATTCTATTTACAATGCCGATGCCGTCATCGGCTATCTGGGTTTCAAGAAAGGAAAATTCCGAGTGGGCTACAGCTACGACTACACCATTTCGCCACTCATGAATAAATCGGGCGGCTCACACGAACTGTCGTTTACCTTTAACTGGAGCGGTGGCGATGATAATTCGCTGAACCCTCGCAAGCTCAAAGGTTATGTGCCTTGTCCGGACATTCTGAATTTCTAAGTTTCAGTTCTACATGCCCAAAAACCAATTCCTTAATTTATATAAAACATCAGTAGCCCGCAGTATTTACATTGATACAATTTGGACTCCCTAAAAAAAGAACCCTATGAAGAAACTATTGACCCTGTTGTGTGTGTGTTCGTTGCAAGTGATGTATGCGCAAAACTTTAGCGGCAAACTCAAAATACTCAATGATTTGGTAGAGAAAATAACCCTGGAAAATGCGACCGACCTACTTCGGAACTATCAATATCGCTTTGGCACCGATATCAGTAAGACCAAGAGCAAAACCTATTTATATGGCCACCAAAAAAATGACGATGATATAGCAGTTGTTTACTTTTCGGAGCAAAATGAGTTTCAGGGGCTTTTGCTTACATTCTCCAATAAGGAATACAAATCAGCTATCAAGGAACTAAAGGAGTTTGAATTTAAAGAGGTACGTAAAGAAAGAAATGGAAAAGAGCTGGAAGTGCAATGGCGTAGGTCTGGCTATCGGCACGCCTTTGTAAGCGATGATGTGCACAAAAAAATTTACCTCTACAACCGCGATTATCTCGATAAGCAAAAGTAAAACCAGGTTCAATTGCCGGAGCAATGCTTATGGTAACAATTTTTCCAACTCGTTTTTGCGTGAGCCTTTAATCAGTATAAGTGTATCATTAAAATGCTGCGCCTGGTACCATTGTTTGGCTTCGTCAGTGGTGGCAAACCATAGCAGAGAACCGTCATTAGTTGCAGCAGTTGTTTCAAATCCTTTTCCCACTAGCACACGGGTCACGTTTTTCCAGGCATCTGTGGTGAGTCGGGCGGCAATTTTTTCGTGCTCAACGGTAGCATATTGACCTAGTTCCATCATTTCACCTAACACTACCATTGCCTTCGAATGCTTTTGAGCAGTATTCAATTTTTGAAAATTGTTCAATGCCTCGTGCATGCTGCTGGGGTTAGCATTATAGGCATCCATAATAATCGTGTTGGTGCCCATGCTAATCTGCTGTGAGCGGTTGTTGTCAGGGGTATAGTCCTCCAAAGCCGATTGAATATCGGGCAGGGCAACCCCAAAATATTTCCCGATACAAACGGCACTCATCACGTTCTCAAAATTATAGTCGCCTACCAAGTGGGTTTGTATGCGTATACCTTCGGTTTCCAAGGTTAAAAACGTGTATCCGCTCAACAATTGGCCACGACAATACTCAGACGATTGTCCGTAGGTAATCAGGTGCTCGGCTGCAGTGTCCAGGGCTTTCCACTTCTGCAACAGAATGGCATTATCGGCACTCACAAATACCTTGCCTCCGCGCGCATGCACATCGGCATACAACTCCGTTTTACCCTTCACCACTCCTTCAAAGCCCCCAAAACCCTCCACATGTGCCAGTCCTACATTCGTTATTAAACCAAAATCGGGCAGCACATACGTACAGTAGGAAGCAATTTCTCGTTGATGGTTGGCCCCCATCTCTATCACCGCAAAATCGGTTTGCGTGGCATCTATGGCAAGCAGGGTAAGTGGAATGCCAATGTGATTGTTCAGATTGCCTTTGGTAAATGCCGTTTGGTACTTTTTGCAAAGCACCGCAGCCACCAGTTCTTTGGTCGTTGTTTTACCATTGCTACCCGTAATAGCCAGCACCGGAAACGTAAACTGCTGGCGATGGTAACCCGCCAGCTCCTGCAGCGTTGCCAGTACATCCGGCACTTGTATTAGCCGCTCACCATATTGGTCTTTCCAAGTTTTATCAGCTATTTCATCTACCACCACATAAGCTGCTCCTTTCTCTAGTGCTTCTGCAGCGAAAGTGTTTGCATTAAAGCGTTCGCCCTTCAGGGCAAAAAAAATGCTGCCGGATTGTATGTTTCGTGTATCGGTGGTTACACCTCGTGAAGCTAAATAATGCGTGTAAAGTTGTTCCAATTGCATGGGCTGAAAATAAAAATCCCCCGACACCAATCGGGGGATTCTTTATGGGGAGGTTAGCCGAAACTATCCTTTCATTTTTCTTTTGCCTTTCTCTTTCGGGAAGTTGTTTCCACCCTTTCCGCCTTTCATCACATTTCCACTTGGAGAACCCACACGGTCCATTGCACAACGGAAACCTAAATCATCGGTAGAGAGCGCCTGGTCCAAATATCTGCGGGTGCCCGGAGACAAGAAATATGCTCTGTCTTTCCAGCTACCACCTTTAAATACGCGGGCGTTGTCATCAATCAACGAAGACTGACCAAATTTGTAATCCACAGCCGATACCTCATCGCCATCGATAAAGTTTCTTACATCGCCTCTGCGGTAGTTTCTGCGGTTGGCACTTTCTTCTTGTGTTACATCGCGGTATTGTATTTTTCCTAAAGAATCTTTTTCTACCGGATTGCCATCGGCATCCAGCACTTTGGTTTGAAACACGTTACCACGGAAAGTGTGAAAATCGTTCGCATCACTGGTAGTCATAGGACGATATACATCCAATACCCACTCGTTTACATTACCGGCCATGTTATATAAACCGAAATCGTTCGGGTAAAAAGATTTTACAGGTGCAGTGATGTCGGCATTATCGTTCAACTTACCGGCTATACCCATGTTATCCCCGCGACCTCTTTTGAAGTTGGCCAGAAACTCTCCTTGCCACATACCTGATTTAGGATAGCGGGTAGAGGTACCATTCCAAGGGTAAATTCTGCGGTCGGTTACACGCTCTTCGGAGGTAGCTGGCTGGTTGCCTATCAAAGCCAAAGCGGCAAACTCCCACTCAGCTTCGGTTGGCAAGCGGTACTTAGGCAACATAATACCGTCTTCCAAACGCACGTGACGTGTGCCGGTTCCGTTCGGGTTCAAATCTTTCATCGGTCTTTTTCCGGCAGCTCCTTCGTATTGGCCCACCAGGTAAGATTCCGTGTTAAAGTTGTCGCTACCTACCTGGGAAGGATTTTCAGCCAAGACCCCTTTGTTTATCAAAATTCTTTCGTTCACGCGATCGCTTCTCCATGAAGCAAAGTCATTCGCCTGCAACCAGTTTACACCCACCACCGGATAAAAATCGTAGGCCGGGTGACGGAAGTAGTACTCTACATAAGGCTCGTTATAAGCTAACTCATCTCTCCAAACCAAAGTATCGGGAAGCGCTTTTTTAACCACATCCGGAAAATCAGTACCGAAAACACGGTTCATCCAATAGAGATATTCACGATAGTGCACATTGGCCACTTCGGTTTCGTCCATGTAGTAAGAAGATACAGTAGCTCTGCGTGGAATATTGTGGTATTCATACATCACATCCTGTTCTGTATTTCCCATTACAAAGGTTCCACCCTGAACATACACCAGACCTGGTCCGGTTTCCTGTCCCTGGTATTTTACAACTTCAAAACCTCCGTTTTTAGAGTCGTTGTAGTTCCAGCCTGTTACCGATGATTTTTCTTTGCCGCATGAGGATACGAGCACGAGGGCCGGCAAAGCGAGTAACGCATACAATTTGTTTAGCTTCATGGCTATTGGTTTGTTTAGTTTAGTCGGGTTTAAATTAAGGTTGCTAAAAAAGCAATTTCCAATTAAAACGCAAACCCTTCACTAAATATTTCGTTTGTTAAAAAATAAAGCTGCCCAAAGTGGGCAGCTTTATCGCTAAACTGGGTGATAGAAAGCAATTATTTAACAATAGAAATCTGGCTGCGGTTCAGGATATTTCCACTGGCATCCGCTATGCGATATACGTAATTTCCTTTCGCCACTTCCGATACGTTTACCGAAGTGCTGGTTCCATTCAAATCCTGGGCAAGAACGATGCGACCATTCATGTCTACCATTTCAAAATAGTAGCCGTTCATATCGCTGGCAGCCTGAATATTCACTTGGTTGCTAGCCGGATTAGGGAATACACGTACGTTCAACTCATCCGCAATTTGTTGCAAAGCGCTCGGAAGATTCACATAACCAAAACGCACGGCATCTACTTTCAAGATAGAACCGGCTTTCCCAGCTCCAGCGCTGGAGTAAAATTGAAGTGCTAATTCTGTTGGAGTTTGTGCGCTCACATATGCGGAAGCAAGTGGAACGTAGATTAAGGACCATTGTGCTGCTGCCGGGATAGTAACGCCACCGGCTATCACATCGATGGTATCGTCTTTGGTCAAATAGATTTGCAAAGCTGCAGTATCTCCACCTGCTCCGGGAGCGTATTTAAATGCAAAGAAAAGTGTGTCCGGACGGAAGGCAAACGGTGCACCGGTAGAAATAAAGCTAGGTGGTGCATATGCTGTGCTGCCTGAAGACACGAACCCGGAAACGAGTATTTTTCCGTTTGGTGTTTGAACTGAGTCAGTTTTAATGGCGATAGCGGCAGCTCCTTCCACTTTGTCGGCTGTGTCTTTGGTAGCCAAGCCAAAAGGTTGGTTGAAAGCGGATTCAATGGTTCCCCAATCTGTAGGAGCAAAAGTAGTCCAGGTGTTAAAGCCGGAGTTGTTTAACTGCTGCGCATTTAAGCCCAGAACAACTACCGAAAGAAGAGCGAAGAGAGTAAACTTGATTTTCATTTTTCTTGAGTTTTTTTTGGTTAAGAAATTAATGGCTGCAAATGTAACTTTCTACAGATACGCCCAAGCGGAGAACACGCCCTTTTGGGAATCGTTAAGCAAAATGACAATTCTGTGACAATTGCCCCTAAGCAGTACGCGATTCGGAGAAGAGGACAGTCATCTCCAGCACCCTGCTCATCAGCGACTCAAACAAGATTTTCCCATCTGTATTCAGAAGTTCTTTTTCCGAGGCACGTTCCGGGTGTGGCATCATACCGAATACATTCTTGCCAAGGTTGGTAATGCCGGCAATATTATCGAGCGAGCCGTTGGGATTAGCTTCGTCTGTCACCTCACCGGTTTCATCGCAATACTTAAAGATTATCTGGTCGTTTTCATACAAGGATTTCAAGGTGTCGCGGTCGCAGTAATATCTTCCTTCGCCATGTGCAATCGGAATTTTAAGCACCGCTTCTTCATCTATTTTGCAGGTGAGCGCAGTTTTGCGGGTTTGCGGTTTCAGATACACATTCTTGCATTCATATTTCATGCTTTCATTGCGAAGCAGTGCCCCGGGCAACAGGTGGCTTTCGCATAGTATCTGAAAGCCATTGCAAACTCCCAGCACCTTGCCGCCTCTGCCGGCAAACTGAATCACGCTTTCCATGATGGGTGAAAAACGGGCGATGGCACCAGTGCGCAGGTAGTCGCCATAACTGAATCCTCCGGGAAAGATGATGCAATCGTCTGTCGTAAAATCAGAGATGTCGGTTTCTTTATGCCAGATGTAACGAGCTTCGGCACCCATTACTTCGGTGACTACATGATACATATCTCTGTCGCAATTACTACCGGGGAAAACGACTACACCAAACTTCATTTTTTATGGATTTAGATGGAGAATAATAGTGGCCCATATTGTGCTGCCACGAGGGCCAAAAATAATATTATGTGTATCAATTCGCCTATCATTTTTCGTTTCAGTTGCAGGATGACCATAGTCAAAAAAATGCTGAGCGGAAAGGCCAGCCACACCCCATGGGACAAGCTTACCTGCTGCTGCAGAAAGAAAGCCGCTACCATGAGCAGCAATAAAAACATGAGAATAGCTACAAACTTGCGCACCTGAATCAAGGATGCATAAACCACCCCCGGCACCAGTGCCAGCAAGGCCACCGCGAGCGTCAGCAGGCCGCCTATCTGTATCCACTCCACAGTATGCGGATGAAACCCCATGAACCAACCCTGCTCATAGTGGTTGGTAATAGCCACGAGCATTTGTGGAAGGTTATCGTTCCAATAATAAAAGGTAAAAAGCAAAAAAAACGGGGTGGCCAGTCCTAGCACTAACACCACAAACTCGCGATAATTAAATGAACGAAGATTCCCCAGGCCAGCCAACGAAAACAGCAACAAGGCAAGAGCCGGAAAATAAAAGAAAGAAGCCAGAGAGATAAGAAAGCCGATATCGAATATATCGCCATACATTTTCTCCTTTTTAATTAAACAAAAAGTGCGTTCGCAGGCTATGATAATAAAGGTAAGCGCGACCAGTGCCGGTGAAAGAATAAGGCCCTCGCGAAACACGGAAGTCAGCATAATGTAAAGCAAGCCGGCCAGGAAATTTTTCTTGGCTGTCATGCGCTGTTCATTGATGATTCGGTTGACATAAAGAGACTGCACAAACACCAATAAGGTGGCCACGGTGAGCGACACCCAGGGAGTTTGACGAGCAGGCCCTGCCCACCCGGAAAAGAAAAAATGGCTCAATGGCTCGTGGTAGTTTTGCAGAAAGGTAAGTTCCGGGGCACTCCACAAAAAAACCAGCCGAAAGGCCAGCAGGTAAATGAAATAGAAAACGACAACTCCGGGGTTATTTGATTTGAAAAAGCTTAACACTTATAGCGTTGTTTGGGCCCGCAGCCGATTATTAATAGTTGATTTTTGTAAGTTTCAATACCCCGGATTTATAGCTCGGAATCACCACCGCATCGGGAGCAATTTGCCGGCCCGACTTGGGCAACAACATTAAATCGCTCACCTCTTGGTTGAGGAGGGTTTTGCGCTCCGATTTTCCATTGCTATGCAATACGTATTCGTTGAGGTCGGCAGAAGAGCTGATGTCGTCCAGGTAAATAAACCGAAGCACGTCTTTTTGGTTGGCAATAAAGAAAGAGGAGAATGCCCCATTATCGTCTTCGCTGGCTTGCTTTTTGCGCAATACTGCATTCCACTCCACCACGCCTTGTGCATTGAACGAAAAAGCGATAATGTCATTGAACTGATAAATAGAACTCGTGCGAAAAGTATTGAACCCTGGCTGAATGCCCACCATGGGCACTTCGCGCTCGTCTTTTATAAACGACTCGGCCACCACCAAACCGCCTCCATCGTTGCGCAGCACAGTTTTTTTCAGGTTAAAAGTATAGAGGCGGCCATTTTCGCGGGTTTCGCGGCCGGTGAGCAAGGTGATAAATTCTTTATCGAAAGGGGTAATGGTTTGGCTCTTGCGTTCACCCGTAGCCCCATCGAGCGTGAGGAACAAAAAGCCATTGGCTACTTCCTCGCCTGCCTCGGCCCCATCGTCATAAAAAGCACTGAGGAGGAGTGTTCCATTCTTGTTGTCGGTCTCTATAGAGGGTTCCCCAAAAATACGTTTGGGCAAGGTGACATTATAAGTGCTCACCTCGCCATTGGCAGCTACCCGAAATACGTTGTAGTCGCTGCGGTTGGTGCCTTTTAAAATAAGACTGGCATTGCCGGCATTATCGATAAGGCTGCGCGAACTTTCAAGTGCAGCTTCTTCGCGGCCCAGCGGAATATTTTTGTTGTAGAGCGTTTGCAGTGACCTGTCCAAACAAATGAAGCGCACACTTTGCACCTCACCGGCTGCAAAAAAGGGATAGTAGATAAAGGTAAAATTTTGGTCGGCTGAGGTTTTAAACCGAAGGTTGCTGGCCACCAGATCTTTGCGGTCAATCAGGGTGTCTATGGCAATTGGCTTTCCGATTTCCATCAACTTGGAATTGACCGGCTGGGCAAAAAGCACCGACATCTTTTTATCCTGCATGAGGTAAAAAATAACCGCCCCGGTTTTATTCAGCATAATATGCTGCAGGGGCCCTTCCTGATTTTTGAACTCAATGGTTTTAGAGTTCAGCAGCTTGAGGTCATCGGAAAAAACCTCCAGCACATCCTCGGAGCCAAATAAACGAACCAGGATGCCATCATTGTTTTTGCCGATGATTTTAAACTTGGGCGACTTGTTGGGCAGCTTAAACTCGTTGGACACCTGCACCTTTTGGGCCATGGCCAAGGTGGCGAACCCAATGCCCAAAACAAGAATAAACCAACGGAATGCTGTTTTCATCGAATCAAACGTAGTATCAATTTGTAAAAAACGCAAAAAGCGGCTGATGTACATCACCGTGCGCTTCTTTTTCAATTTTCTGCACAATATTTTGCCTGCTTCGGACGTCTGTATAGCGATAAAATGAAAAAAGAGTGGGCGAATACTTGCCATTTTCGGATTCAGGCACTACATTACGTTCCTATTCATAAAAGTTTATTTTCGCCACTCCCATAATTAAAAAACTTAACCCGGAGGTTATCCATGAGGCAGCTAAAAATTTCCAAGTCCATCACCAACCGCGAAAGCCAGTCTATTGAAAAGTATTTGCAGGAGATTGGTAAAGAGGATCTTTTGACACCCGAAGAAGAGGTGCATTTGGCCCGCAGAATACGTGCCGGAGACCAAACCGCCCTGGAAAAACTAACCCGCGCCAACCTGCGCTTTGTGGTGTCGGTGGCGAAGCAATACCAAAACAATTCCCTGTCGCTGAACGACCTCATTAACGAAGGCAATCTGGGCTTGGTAAAAGCCGCTCAAAAGTTTGATGAAACCCGTGGATTCAAATTCATATCCTATGCGGTGTGGTGGATTCGCCAGAGCATTATTCAGGCCCTGGCCGAGCATAGCCGGATGGTTCGCTTGCCACTGAACAAAGTAGGCTCGCTGACCAAAATCAATAAAGTGTTTTCGGAGCTGGAGCAGAAGTTTCAGCGCGAGCCCACCCCCGATGAGGTGGCGCTGGTAATGGGCGTAACGGTGGAAGAGGTGCAGGCTACCTTAGGGATTGCTGCCCGCCACGTGTCGATGGACGCTCCTTTTACCGATGGCGAAAGCAACTCGCTGATGGATGTGATAGAAAACGTGAATGCCGAGCAGGCCGATAAGCGCCTGGACTATACCGAATCGCTGAAAGACGAAACAGAAAGAACTCTTTCTTCGCTTACCGACCGCGAGCGCGAAGTTATTAAGCTGTTCTTTGGCATTGGTGTGGAACACCCCATGACGCTGGAAGATATTGGCGAGCAGTTGGGCATTACCCGCGAGCGTATCCGTCAGATTAAGGATAAAGCCATTACCAAATTGCGTTCACAATCGCGCAGCAAAGCGCTGAAATCGTATTTGGGTCAATAAACAGCACTACTGTATGCTTAGCAGCGCCATCTCTTGCCGGGATGGCGCTGCTTTTTTTTACAGCAACTGCATCAGCTCTTTGAGCTCAAATATCTGGTGGGTGGCTTTGTCGCGGGTGTGCTTGCGGTGGGGGTTAAAAAATATCTGGTCGATGCCGGCAAGGCGCGCACCGGCTATGTCGGTGTTCATGTTGTCGCCTATCATGATGCACTCGCTGGGGCGGGTTTGGGCGCGCTCCATGGCTATCTCAAATATTTTGCGGTCGGGCTTTTGCGCGCCCACTTCTTCGGAGATGATGATGTGCTCAAAGAAAGGTTTGAGGCCGCTGTGCTCCAGCTTGAGCCATTGCACCTCGGCAAAACCGTTGGTAATAAGATGGAGCGGATATTTTTCGTCCAGGTATACCAATACATCTATGGCATTGCTGAAGAGGGCGGTCATGCGGGGGCTTATTTCTAAATAACTCTGTGCCATGCGCTCAGCCAGGGCTGCATCGCGGAGGCCAAACTCGGCCAGCGCATCCAAAAACCGGCCCACGCGCAGTTGCTCTTTGGTCACATGGTTATTGTGATACCGCGCCCAGTAGCGGTCGTTAATCATTTTGTAGCGATGGTGGAAATTATCGAACGAAGGGATGTTGCGGTGGTGCAGTTGTTCGGCTTCGTATATCTGCCGAAGCGCCAACTTAGAGTTGGTGTCAAAATCCCAGAGGGTGTGGTCGAGGTCAAAAAAGATGTGTTGGTAGGTTTTGCTCATGCTATTTCCTGGCAGAG
>CAYQRR010000043.1:0-12605 GCA_964419635.1 uncultured Chitinophaga sp.
TAAACGTTGGTAGCGGAACTTTTTTGAACGTAAACGTAAACTCCGGCAACATTTACTCATTCAGGTATGGGTCCTCTGCTCTTCTCGGCTATGAATGGGATATGACCTTGAGTACTACCTCTGCATCCATTTTGTATAACAACTCATTGACCCCTACTAAAAATCCTTATACAGGCGGTTTGTGTAACATTAATGCCAGACCTAACTCTACGGATTGGTATGCTGATTTTTCCGGGGTACTTCGCGTAAATACAAAATCCTGGAACGGAGCATGTAACAATTACGTGCCGGGGCAGGGTTCTGCCTCCTTACAATACAAAGCCTGTCCTCCAGCTGCAGATCCGGGTCCGGGTATAAATCAGTGGAATGTAGATGTTTTCGCTACCACCGATCTAGCCATTCCAAACCCGGCAGCTCGCTATGGTTTTTACACTCAGGCCGGTCTCAATTTTAATACGGCTCCCAGCTGGGGTGGTTCGGGAAATTCACCTTCACAAACTGCCGGATGGGTGGGTTGTGAAGTGCCTCTGGATATGTTTGTGGTTCGTGGAAGAAGACAAGGATTTAACTGCGACCGCTATGTGGTAAATGTGGTAAACGCCAACGATGCGATTGAAATATTCATCAACGGAACTTCCATTTACAGTGCGCCATGCTGTATTAACTCTAATACAGTAGTAGGTGACCCTAACGGGTATGTATTAAATGCAAATGATGTGGTGGAAGTTAGATTTAACGCTGTCTGCGCGGGCGATGCAGCTGAAGTTACCTTCACAGCACAGAGTGTTGTTCCTATAGATGGAGGAGTAATTGGCGGAGTGGCTAACAACGCTGACATTTGTGAGAATACACCCATCGGATTTTTCACCAACGTGACTCCCGGCAGCGGAGGTTCCACCGGGTTCAACAATGGTGGAGTTATCAGTTATTCCTGGGAGATATCGTCTGATAACGGAGTTACCTTTGTTCCGGTACCGGGTGTTACTACACCAGATTGGAACTCACCAACTCTAGTTCCACCCGGTGCTACGTATATTATTCGCAGAAGAAGTACCGACAAATGCGGTAATACCGATGCATCTAATGCTATAGTTGCAACCGGAAGACCAACGCCTAACGGATCACTTTCTCCAGTAACACAAAATATTTGTCCCGGCACAAATGGCACCATCACCCTTAACTTGTCACCGGGAACAGGCCCTTTTAATATTCAATATACTGATGGTGTTTCAAACTTCTCCCGTACCGGAAAAAATAATGGAGATACCATCCAGGTGGCTCCACTTGTTACCACCAACTACCTTCTCACTAGTATTCAGGATGTTTATGGTTGTGTGAGAACTTCCGGTTTTAATGGTGGTGCACAGGTAATCGTGAATCCTTCTACCAGTTTATCCAGTGTGAACACCACCAGTGTGTTGTGCAATGGCGGCAATACCGGCAGTATCACCATCACCGCTACAGGGGGTACCAGCCCATTAGAATATTCAATAGATGGAGGGTCGAATTATTTTCCTTCCAACATTTTCACCGGTTTAACATCCGGATTTTACAACGTAACTGTGCGAGACGGCTTTGGATGTATTACTACTTGGTTATCTAACCCCGTGTTTATATCAGAACCAACAGACGTTGTTCATACCACTACCACCACCGATGCCAGTTGCGCTAACGTGTTTGATGGCAGTATTGACATCAGTGCATCGGGTGGTGTAGCACCTTATTCTTATACGCTGAACAACGGCCCTTCTCAGATTGGAAATGTGTTTAACGGATTGGGTGCAAATACCTACTTGGTGACCGTAATAGATGACAATGGTTGCTTAGATACATCCAGCGCAACAATCGGAAATACATACATCATTGCCGTAAACAACCTAAACCAGACAAACGTTTCATGTGCCGGTGGTGTAAACGGCAGTGTTACCGTACAGGTAAATGGCGGAATACCTCCTTATGCTTATTCTATCAATGGCATTTCTTTCCAGCCATCGGGCACCTTTAACGGGTTGTCAGCCGGCACATATATTATCACAGGACGCGATTCAAAAGGATGTACCGAGTTCGTTACTGTAAGCATTACAGAGCCTGCCCCCTTGTATATTCAAATTGATTCGGTATCCAATGTATTGTGTAACGGTACTACTTCCGGGGCTATCTATATTACTGCCAACGGGGGGACTCCGGGTTATACTTATTTATGGAGCAATGGTGCCGTTTCTGAAGACAACACCACTATTCTTGCCGGTATCTACAACGTAACGGTAAGCGATGCCAACAGTTGCACCGCACAAAACGGAGCGTCAGTTACAGAGCCTTTGTCTCTTTCATTGAATATTGCTCAGTTTAACAACCTGCTTTGCAGTGGAGATAGCAGCGGAGCAATAGATGTAACGGCTAATGGAGGAGTTTCTCCATACTCCTACGCCTGGAGTAATGGAGCTTCAACCGAAGACATTGTAAACCTACAGGCCGGCAATTACACGGTTACTGTATCAGATGATAATGGATGTTCGTCTTCTATTGCCCAGTTAATTGCTTCCCCAACACCACTTACTTCTTCTGTTTCGGGAGTAGATGTGCTTTGCAACGGACAGGCCAGCGGTTCTGCTGACTTGACCGTGAATGGTGGTACTTTCCCCTACTTCTATCAATGGTCTAATTTCCAGGCCACTCAGGATGTGAGCGGATTGTCGGGTGGTTTATATTATGTCATTATTACAGATGTAAATGGTTGTCAGCAGCGCGATTCTGTTTTTGTAGGAGAGCCCGCAGCACTGGTGCTCACGCTTACTCCAACACCTATCACTTGCTTTAATGCCAACGATGGCGCTGTTGATTTATCCGTGGCAGGAGGCGTTGTACCTTACAGCTACAACTGGAGCAATGGAGCCGCTACGGAAGATATTTCCGGATTGTCAGGTAATACCTACATCGTTACAGTTACGGATGACAATGGTTGCTCCGCAACAGCCTCTGTCCTCATCGTGAATCCACCGTCTATCAACACCAGCTATGTGATTAATGATGCATTGTGTTTTGGTCAGGCAAATGGTTCAATTGATTTGATACCATCCGGAGGCACTCCGGCTTATACTTACAACTGGAGCAACGGTGCAGCCACAGAAGATCTTACAAATGTAGCTGCCGGAACGTATGTATTGACCATCACCGATAGCAAAGGTTGCGAGCGAGTGGACTCCGTAGTGGTTACAGAGCCTGCCGCGCTGGTTACGTCCGGATTTATTAAAAACGTAAGCTGTAATGCACTGTGTGATGGATTTATTGATGTTACCGCTTATGGCGGAACCCTGCCTTACGCATTTGCATGGAGCAATGGCCCCTCTACGGAAGATATCGGGCAGGTTTGTGGTGGCAATTACTTTGTTACAGTAACAGACGTAAATAACTGCACGGTAGCCTCTCTTTACGTAGTAAATGAGCCGGCACCACTTTCGGTAGATGTTGTTGGCAGTAACATTGCTTGTTACAATTCCTGCACCGGCACTTTGGCTGCCGTTCCGTCTGGCGGAACAACTCCATATGCTTATCTGTGGGAGAGTTTTCAGGGTGACTCTTCGTTATCGGGCGTTTGTGCCGGAAAGCATACCGTGCTTGTAACAGACAGTAACGGTTGTCAGGCTTTTGATACGCTGGATCTTACCCAGCCCGATCCTATCGTAATTACCGGTGTAGTTGTAGATGCCAAATGTTTCAGCGCAACCGATGGTAGTATCGATATTAGTGTGAATGGCGGTGTTCCTGCTTATACTTATGTATGGAGCAACGCAGTAGTTACAGAAGATAACTTGAATATTGGTGCCGGCACTTACACTGTGAGTGTATCGGATGTTAACTTGTGTCAGGCTACGGCAAGTTTCACCGTGAACCAACCTTTAGGATTGTTTGCCACCCTCAGCAAGAGTAACCCTGTCTGCTTTGGCGGTAATAACGGATTCCTTTCAGTAGATATTTCAGGGGGTACAAATCCATACAGCTATGTTTGGAGCACACTACCGGTTCAGAACGGAAACATTGCTACCAACCTCAAAGCCGGAAACTATACTGTTACTATCACCGATGCCATTGGTTGTACTTTAGCAGTGGCAGCTGATTTGGATGATCCGGATCAGATTATTGTCACAGCTACCGGCACCGATGCAAGATGTTACAATACCCCTACAGGCGGTGTAAGCGTAAGTGCAACAGGTGGTGTAGCCCCTTATGTATATGAGTTAAACGGACTGGTGCAAGTAGATACTTTCTTTGGAGAGTTGTCGCCTGGCCAGTATATCGTGTTGGTTACTGATGTAAATGGTTGCACCGGCTCGGATGTATTTAACATTCAATCGCCAAGTCAGGTAACCGTTGATTTAGTAGCACCACAGTTTGTGATATTGCAAGGAATGAGCACACAGATTATTGCCAATTCTGTGTCCACTTCTCCGATAGTGAACCACTTCTGGGGGCCGGCTGATTCTATTTCGATTTACGATTTTAGCGCCTGTGGCGATCCTGCAAACTGCGCTACTCCTTATGCAAGTCCATACTTTACCTCCGCACTCACGGTTACGGTGATGAATGCCGATTCCTGCTTTGCCTCCGATACCGTAATCATCATTGTGGAAACCGAAGAGAAATCTTTTGTGCCCAGTGCGTTTTCTCCTAACGGTGATGGACTGAATGATTTCTTCGAGTTTGACTTCTTAGGTGCCACCAACCTCGATATTTCTATCTGGAACAGATGGGGTGAAGCGGTTTATGTGAATCCTAACCAGCCAAACGGAATTACCGGAAGCAATGGATGGGATGGTCGCAAGGGCGGAGATTTAGTCCCTGTAGACACCTACGTTTACCAGTTAAAAGTTACTTACTTCAATGGCTTGGTTAAAGAGAAATCAGGCACTGTGACGATTACGAAGTAACCGGAATATAGCGTCAAGAAAAAGCCGAAGTGATTTTCACTTCGGCTTTTTTTATGATTGATGCTGCAGTACCTCTAACGCTTGATTGATATGACGCTGTTCATGTCCGCATAAAATATCCAGCAGATCGAACAGGCTGTAGGTGATGATGCCCGATGCAGGTGAAGACAAAATAGTTTGATGCAAGTCAACGTGCTGCATTCTCAGAATGTAACTTTTCAATTCTTCCTGGTGCAAAAGAAAATCGTTCAGGATGGTAGCCGGTATGTTTCCTTCTGCCGGAGTAAAGGCTGCCGGATTCTTCATTTTTCCGGACCTGTCGGCTCCGGTATTTTTGATGAGCCAACTGCCCATGGAGCGGGAAAGAAATCGAAAGTTTTGATAAAATGAGTTAGTGTGTTTTCCCTGAACTACTTCCTCGAATTGAGGATAGTAAGTTCGGTTACTCACTATGAGATGGTCAAGGCATTGTGCAATGCTCCACTTGCCGGCAGCCGGTTTTTTATTGAGCGCATCATCGTTCAGGTTGCCAAAATTATTGGTTACCTGAAGGGATATTTGGTCCAGGGCAGCAATCGCTTCTGTGCTATTCATAGTGTTTAGTTTATCCTTTATTTATCCAGCCACTGAATAAACTCATTCGCTTTTTCGCGACTTACATCTACTTTAAAGTTGGGCGCTGACTTTAGTTGTAGTTCAATTTTACCCGTATCGTGTTTTTTGTATGCATCTACTTCATGTATCTGAATTAAAGTCTGTCTGTTCGCTCTGAAAAATTGTTCCGGATTGACCACTTCTTCTATTTCATCCAGAGTGGAATAATCTGTTACCAGTTTTTCGTTATCTGTGGTGATGAGGTAAATAATGGAGTCCTTGAGAAAGCAAGAAACTTTGGTGGCCGGCACGGGAAGCATCCCGGCTTTATAGTGAACCAAAAACCGCTCTTTAAAGCGTGGTAAATCGTCTTGTTTGTATCCTTTGGCAAATTCGCGCAATGGCATGGATGCATCAGGATTGCCCTGATTGTATAGCAACTTATATTTTTCCAGAGCAGAACGGAGCAGTTCCTGGTCCACCGGTTTAAGGAGGTAGTCTACACTGTTCACTTTGAAAGCGCGAATTGCATACTCATTGTAGGCCGTAGTGAAAATGACCGGCTTATCGATGTTTACCTGGTCAAAAATATCGAAACTGATACCATCGGATAACTGAATATCCATGAAAAACAAATCGGGTTGTGGATTGGATTTTAACCACTTGACCGAGGCGCTGACCGAATCCAGGGTTTGTATCATCTCTGCCTCCGGCTCTATTTGCTTTATCATTCTGGCCAGATTTTTGGCAATCAGCTGTTCGTCTTCTACGATAACTATTTTCATATCAATGGAATTTTTACGTGAAATGAATCAGCGGTTTCGCTGGTGGTAATCACATCGGGAGAAATGTATTTATACAAGCTCCTCAGGTTTTCTAACCCTTGCCGGTTGGAAGTATCAATGGCCGTTCTCTTTTGCAGGTTGTTGGATACTATCAAATATTTTTCGACCGATTTTATCTCAATCACCAGGGGAGAATCTTTGGTGGTGGTATTGTGTTTTACTGCATTTTCAATCAGAATCTGTAAAGTAACCGGCACAATCAAGGCATCTTTGGCCGACTCGGTAAGGTGAAATTTTACCTGAATTCCTTCGCCAAAGCGGGTTTCCAACAGTTTGACGTATTGGCTTACAAAATCGATTTCCGTTTGGAGGCTTACAGCGTTTTTGTCTTTGTTATCTAAAACATAACGATAGACTTTTGACAGCTGCTGTAAAAAGTCGGAAGCTAATTCCGGGTTTTCAAAAATAAGCGAGTTAAGAGACGATAATGCATTGAACAGAAAATGCGGGTTCAACTGGTTTTTAAGATTATCGTATTGTACCAGTGCTTTTTCTTTTTCCAATTCAGCGGCTGCGATTTTTTCCTGCCGCCACCGCACAAAAAAATGGTATCCAAAAATGGAGAGTATCACACTTAATACCATAAACATATTGAGCGCATAAGTGGCTATCAGCATTTCGCGCGGAGGGTGATAAGGGATTCTGTTATAAAACAGCAGATAAGGGATGGTTCTTATGGCTAACAAAACCGAGAAGGTGATAAAAAACTGAATAGTGATACGTCTGATGGGATCTTTTTCGAAGGGATATATTCTATCCAGATAGATATCAATGGCCCGTACCACATAGCCGAAAAAACCGATAAAGATTAAGGCAATGACACTGGTAAGCAAGTGCCACTGCAGGCTGTGCTCCAGAAAGAAAGCGGTTTTTACTACGGTAAATACCACGTAGATTAACCCTACCATGACCAGTGCAATCTTTGTTTCTTCTTTCAGTTTCATTGTCTGATGATTTCTCCGTCTTTCATTTCAATAATACGGTCGGTGTTTACGGCAAACTCGTTGTCATGCGTTACGGCTATAATAGTTTGGTTTTTTGTTCGGGCCAGGTCTTTTAAAATATCAAAAACAATTTTGGTGTTGGTGGAATCCAGATTGCCGGTGGGCTCATCTCCCATAATGATAGTGGGGTCGTTTACCAAAGCGCGCGCAATGGCGACCCGCTGCTGTTGCCCTCCCGATAGTTTACTCGAAAGCTTGGTGGCAAAATGATGCATATCGAGCCATTTTAATTTTTCATAAGCACGGTCTTCACATTCGCTTTGGGAATAGATGCCGAGTTTTTGTGCCGGCAGCATCACATTTTTGAGAGCCGAAAACTCTGGTAACAAAAAGTGAAACTGAAACACGAAACCAATGTGTTCGTTTCTGAATCGCGCTAGTTCGTTTTGTGTTTTACCGCTGAGTAAAACATCATTCACAAAAATTTGACCGCTGTAGTCCGTGTCCATAGTCGATAGCAAATACAATAAGGTGGATTTGCCGCAGCCACTTTTGCCAATGATGGAAACAAACTCCCCGCGCTTAATCTCAAACGAAACATCTTTGAGTACATGGAACTCTTCGGGCTCATAAAAATACTTATTGAGTAACTCGGCCCGCAGCACCGCCCGGGTGGGTGCTGCATCTGCGGAGGCGGCTTGGATATTTTGAAGTTGATCAGTCACAGTTCTCGTTTTATTCTTTCTAAATCGTGCGCACCAATTACCCTCTCAGTATGGCTACCGGGTCCACTTTTCCGGCTTTTATACTGGGCATCAGCCCGGCAAAAAAAGTAGTGACAATGCCAAACACTACACCAAAAGCATAATGATACCAGTGAAATGTAACCGGGAAATGAGTGATGCTGATAAAATCATTTTTGGGGAATGGCAAACTGTATACGGCCGAACTCATGGCAAAGCCGAGCAACAAACCTACTGCCGCACCCACCACACCAATGGTGATTGATTCTGTCAAAAAAATCTGCCGGATGTCTTTGGCCGAAAAACCCTGTGCTTTCAGAATGGCGATGTCTTTCAGTTTATTCTGAATGGTCATGCTCATGATGTTGTAAATGCCGAAGCCGGCCACCACCAGCAAGGTGAAGGACACCACAATTGTCATTACGTTTCTTATCAGGATGGAGACCATGGCACTGGCATTGGATGTTTTCCAGTCGTCCGCTTTATAGTTGTAGCGGTTGGCAAACTCTTTGGCCACTTCCGTAGCATTGTCATACTCTTTCAGTTTCAGACTTATCTCTGTGATGTATTGATTGTCTTTATTGAGCAGCTGCTGCACTTTGGAAATGTTTACATAGCTCTTGATATTATCCAATGCTCCCATACCAAACTGAAAAGTGCCCACTACTCTAAAGCGCATAGAGGTGCCCTTCGGGGAGGCCAGGGTTACGATATCGCCCGTTTTTACATTCAGCTTTTTGGAAAGTCCGTGGCCCATCAATATGCCATTGTCGGTGGTGAGGAGGTTTTCGATGCGGCCTGTTTTCATTTTCTCTTGCAGGCCGGTGAGTTTGGCTTCTTCCAAAATATTGACACCGTTGAGTGTGCCGTTTATCTGTGTGGGACCACTGACATAAAACACCTGTGTGGAAAGCTGCGGTGAAGTGGCGGCAATCCGGGTATCTTTCTTTAAATCATCGAGCAGTCGCTGCGAGTTTTTGAGATTGGGCTGAATGTCTTTAGGCTTGGGATGATACACTACGTTCAGCACTTTGGCTGTGTCTGAAATATCATCGAGGATGGAGTGGGAGTAATCTGTTTTAATATCGTTGTAGATTCTCACATCCGGGGTAGAGGAGAGGAGCGTATCCTCCAGAAACTCATTGAAGCCCTGCATGAAACTAATCATGAGAATATACATGCCAATGCCGAAAGTAACACCCAGCATGGCTATCAGCGTTTGCTTGGGCTTTGCCAGCAAGTGTGTTTTGGCTATTTCAAAATTTACATTCATGCGATGATGTTGAAGGATATGTTTATGACGGACTATTTCTCTTTGGGCAGCACTACTTCATCGCTGTCGCTGATGCCTTCTGTTACTTCTACAAACTCCAGATTCTCTAACCCCTTTTTGATTTTTACTTTTTTGTTTACGCCAATCGATAGCACTTCTACCTCATCGCCCGGCTGCAACACATTTTTGGGAATAATCAAGGCGTTATCTTTTTGTGCAATAATGATGTTTGCCTCCACGCTGGCATGCACAAATTTGAACGAGTAGTTTTCCGTAAACTCCGCCTCCACTTTAAAGCTTTGGTCGTTTTGGTTCATGTTGGGATAAATCTTGGTGATGCTTGCCTGGTATACTTTATCTCCGGTTAAATCCAGCTTTACCACCACCTTCTGTCCGATTTTTATGCGGGCAATATCGCTTTGGTCTACGCTTAACTCCAGCAGCTTGCTCCCGGTTTCGCCCACCATACCTACCAGATCATTTCTGCGAACAGCTTCGCCCAATTCTTTGGTTAAGTCATACACCATGCCATCCATCAGGCTGCGGATTGTGTAGTTTCCGGCTTCCTGCCCGCTGGCGGCTAAGCCGCTTTGCGCATTGCGCAACTCCACCTGCAGCTGGTCTTTAGTTTTTTGATACAACTCCCGGGCACTTTTATAATCATTAGTGGATACTTCCCATTGCAGGGTGGCCTGGTCCATCTGATTTTTGGTTACTGCATTAGCAGCAAACATGTTCTGGAAGCGCGCATAGTTTAAAGAGTCGTTTCGGTAGCGGGCTTCTGCGCTCCTGATTTTGTTTTTGAGGTCCAGCAGCACGGGCGAGTTATCCGAGGCATTCAGTTTGGCGTAGTCGTATGCCGCAGAGGAGGCGCTTAGTTTTGCAGCGGTGGCATCATTCTGTATCTGTAAAATGGCTTCGCCTTTTTTAACCTCATCACCGGCATTTTTAAATTTCCCTACGATGTAACCATCCGAGAGGGCGTAGACTTTGTATTCGTTTTTGGGAACAATAAACCCCGAAGCATACACCGCTTCGGTAATGGATTTGTGCTCCGGCTTGATGGTGACGGCTTTATTCTTTTTCACAAACAATAAACCGATAACGATGGCGGCCAAAACGGGTAAAGCCAGTAGATACTTTTTATTCATGTTTAAAATTGATGAGGCAAATGAAAACAAGCCGACTGTAAGATAGTCCTGCTTTTGACTGATAGGGACAAATCTGACAGCGAAAGGCCCCTCCAGCAACCTGAACCGTGCAGAACCGGCTCCTTTTTTTCAGGCCGGACAAAACTTTTTAAATTTTAGTATGTTTAACCCTCCATATTCAATTATTAAACAAAAAACTTAGTACCATGAAAAAACAATTCCTCAAACTGCAAACGCTGTTTGCTGCTCTAGTGACGAGCGCTTCGGTATTTGCGGGAGCACCGAACGCCTATGTTCAGGTGATTCACAACTGTGCAGACCCAGCTGCCGACACCGTAGATATCTACTACAGTGTAGGCGGAGGCCCTGACCAGATTTTATTAGACAATTTTGCTTTCAGAACGGCTTCGGGATATGTTCCGGCACCTTCTACTGTAGCAATTGATGTGCGTGTGAAAGGCAAAAACAGCACTGCCTCCGACCCGGCTATTGCTTCGTTTGTAGTGGGACCTCTTTCTCCGGATTCTAACTACGTGGCTATTGCCTCCGGTGTGGTAGGTGGCGGTTTTGCTGCTAACCCCAACTCTATTTCTACTGCATTTGATATAAAAATCATTGCCAACTCTAAACAAACTTCCCCTGCCGGCACGGTAAGCTTTGCGGCTTTCCACGGTGCTACCGATGCTCCGGGTGTGGATGTGCGGGTAAGAGGCGGTGGACCGCTATTGGTGAATAACCTGAAATATGGTGAATCGCAAGGATGGTTAACTGTACCGGCTTCTTGGTATCAGTTGGAAGTGATTGTAGAAGATTCTTCTGCAGTAGTAAACACCTGGATTGCTGACCTATCGGGTGCCGGTGGTCTGGGAGCCGTAGTATTTGCTTCGGGCTTTTTGACTCCAAGTGCCAACAACAACGGAGCGGCTTTTGGTTTGTTTGCTGCTTTGCCTGACGGAACAGTTATAGAACTGCCTGTGCGCAGAACCTCCAATGTGCAGTTGGTACACAACTGTGCCGACCCGGCTGCTGCTACCGTAGACATTTATGTAAACGGTCAGTTAGGTTTCCCTGATTTAGCTTTCCGTGGTGCTACACCTTACATTCCTATTACTGCGAACTTCCCTATCCGTGTAGGTATTGCTCCGGGCAACTCTACCGGCTATTCTGATACCTTGAAAACATGGTTGTATTTTTTTGAACCTGATACCAACTACATTGCGGAAGCAGTGGGCGTGGTGGGTTCCGGTTTTGCTGCTAACCCGAACGGTATTTCTACCGCTTTAGACATTGTGGTAAAACAAGGAACGATTATTACTACCGGAAACCCGGCTATCACCAGTTTTTGTGTAGCGCACGGTTCTACCGATGCACCGGCTGTAGACGTTCGCGTTCGCAGTGGTGGTCCGCTGTTGGTGAACAATGCTCCTTACAAAGGCGTAACCGGCTACATCAGTGTGCCTCCTACTTACTATGCTTTGGAAGTGTTGACCGCTGACTCTGCTACCAACTATGGTGCATGGATTGCCAACCTTTCATCGCTGGGTGGCCAGGGTGCTTATGTGTTTGCTTCCGGCTTCCTGGATTCAACTCAAAACAACAACGGCAGAAAGTTTGGTTTGTATGCTGCCTTGCCAAGTGGCCAGGTAGTAGAATTTGAACCACGCAAAACCGCTACCGTTCAGTTTGTGCACAATGCATACGACCCTGCTGTAGATACCGTAGATGTATACATCAACGGAGCTAAATTCTTTGCCAACTTTGTATACAAAAATGCATCGCCTGCTTTGGGTATTATGACGGCTAACTTCCCTATCAATATCGCCTTTGCACCGGGTGGCAGCACCTCTATCAACGACACCGTGTGGCAGAAGACTTATTTCTTCTCTCCCGGCCAGATATACATCGGTATTGCACAAGGTTTAGTGGGTTCAGGCTTTGCGGCTAACCCCGATGGCAGAAGCACTGCTTTTGACTTATTGATTAAGAATCCGGCACAAACACAAGGCGGAAGCGGAGCAAACTTCGACTTCTATGCTGTGCACGGTTCTACCGATGCACCTACTGTAGACGTAAAAGTAGCCGGTGGCCCAACCCTGATTCAGGATGCTGCTTATGGCGACCAAACGGCCT